>CAMRBW010000022.1 GCA_947040555.1 uncultured Oceanospirillales bacterium
TTCGATCCGGGTTATTCGATCCGGGTTATTCGATCCGGATTATAAGAGTTTTTCTTCAACCATTTAGGGCAACATAGCCCGCTGGTGCAGTGAGCACATGTACTCCTGCGTAACCTTGATGAATATATGACAGTTACTTATTTTTTCCGTCAGTTACAGCCGGTTGCAAACTGGAACGAACCATCCCCCATTACTATCTTATCCCTATAACCACGTACCTCTGCACTTACTGCACGTAGCTCTGCACTTACTGAAAAGAGCCACACCGGTAGCTCTGTGTTATTATCGCTGGCTCTGTTTATTTACAGGTTTGTCATTTATGACCGAGCGCTCCCGCCCCGATGAGAATGGGCTGGCGATTTACCTGCGCCTTCTGGGCTATGTGCGCCCTTACTGGCCATTCTTCGCCCTGAGTATTCTGGGCTACCTGATCTTCGCCCTCAGCCAGCCCCTGTTTCCCAAGCTGGTCGATTACTTCACCACCGCCCTGATTGGCGGCGACCAGACCTCCACCACCATTTGGGGGCTGGGGGAGGTCACACCCGAACAGCTGATCACCCTTGTTCCCCTCGGCATGGTCTGTATTGCGCTGTTTCGAGGCATTGGCTCATTTATGGGCAATTACTATCTGGCCAAAGTCTCTCTGGGTGTGGTGCATGATTTGCGTACCCACCTGTTTAACGCCATGCTGCGCCTGCCTAATCGCTTCTTTGACGACAATAACTCCGGTCACCTGATCTCCCGTATCACTTACAATGTGGGCGGTGTCACCACAGCAGCGACCGATGCGATTAAAGTTGTAGTGCGGGAGGGGCTGAGTGTGCTCGCTATCCTCGGCTTCCTGTTCTGGACCGATTGGAAGCTGACCCTGATTTTTATCGCCATCATGCCGGTGATTGCCGGGGTGGTGACCCTGACCAGCAAGCGCTTCAAAAAGCTCAGCAAAAAAATCCAGAACACCATGGGCGATGTTACCCATATCGCCTCGGAAACCATTACCAGCCATCGGGTGGTACGCAGCTTTGGTGGTGAACCCTACGAACAAAACCGTTTCCTGGCGGCCAGTATCGACAACACTGAAAAGGGTCTGAAGATGGTGCGCGTGGGTGCCATCATGACACCCACCCTGCAGCTGATTATTCTCTGCGCCATGGCCGCTCTGATGTATGCGGTGCTCTACCTGCAGAATATGGGTGGCTCCAGCAATACCCCTGGTGAACTGGTTGGCTTCCTGACCGCCGCCGGCCTGTTGCCCAAACCCCTGCGTCAGCTGAGTGAAGTGATACCCAACATTCAGAGAGGTATTGTCGCAGCTCAATCGGTGTTTGAACTGGTCGATGAACAGCCAGAGCAGGATGAAGGCACCCTGGAAGTGGAACGTGTTGAGGGTACGCTGGAGATTCGCAATCTCTCATTCACCTATCCCAACAGCGATCGCCCGGCTCTGCAGGATATCAATCTCACCATAAAGGCGGGAGAAACCATCGCGCTGGTTGGCCGTTCCGGCAGCGGCAAGACGACACTGGCCAGTCTGCTGCCACGCTTCTACAACCATACGGTCGGCGATATTCTTCTCGATGGCGTGCCGATTGAGCAGTACAAACTGAAGAATCTACGCAAACACATTGCACTGGTGACCCAGCAAGTCTCTCTCTTTAACGATACTGTCGCCAACAATATTGCCTACGGCGATCTGCGGGACTGCGATGAAGAAGACATCCGTCTGGCAGCACGCTCCGCCTACGCCATGGAGTTTATCGAAGAGATGTCGGATGGTTTGCAGACTCTGGTCGGTGAAAATGGCGTTTTGCTCTCCGGTGGTCAACGACAGCGTTTGGCTATTGCCCGGGCCATTCTCAAGGATGCTCCGTTACTGATCCTGGATGAAGCGACATCGGCGCTGGATACGGAATCCGAGCGTCATATCCAGTCGGCGCTGGATAACATAATGAAAAACCGGACGACGCTGGTCATTGCCCACCGTCTCTCCACCATTGAGAAGGCCAACCGCATTTTGGTGATGGATCACGGTCGTGTCGTCGAATCCGGAACACACGAAGAACTGCTGGCCCTGAATGGTGCTTACACCCGCCTTCACCACCTTCATCATGAGGAAGGCAGCGAGGCCGCGACCGTAACCGAGATAATTGCATGAAACTGACACTGCCCCGTTTTGATAAAGCCCGTGTTGTGGTGGCTGGCGATGTAATGCTGGATCGTTACTGGCACGGCGCCACAAAGCGTATTTCTCCTGAGGCACCAGTGCCTGTAGTTAACGTGACGGGTTCGGAGGATCGCCCCGGGGGAGCCGGCAACGTCGCCCTGAACATCACATCTCTGGGCACACCGGTCTGGCTGCTGGGTGCAACCGGCGATGACGAGGCCGCGGATAGTTTGACCAACTCGCTGAAATCAGCGGGGGTCAGCTGTGACTTTATCCGTCACAACGACGTGCCAACAATTACCAAACTGCGGGTGATCAGCCAGCACCAGCAACTGATCCGCCTCGACTTTGAAGAGCCACTCCCGACAGGATTTCAGGAACAGATTCCCGAGCATCTGAACAAGCTGCTTGATAATGCCGATATGCTGGTGCTTTCGGATTATGGCAAGGGTACTCTGAAAAGCCCCCAGAGCCTGATCAAACTGGCTCGCCAGCGCAACATTCCGGTTCTGGCCGATCCTAAAGGGATCGATTTTCAAAAGTACCGGGGGGCCACGGTGATTACTCCGAACCTGAGCGAGTTTGAAGCGGTTGTTGGTCACTGTCCGGATGAACAGACGCTTATTCAGCGGGGTCAGAAACTGCGCGAGGAGCTTGAGCTGGACGCGTTGCTGATCACCCGCAGCGAGCATGGCATGACCTTGATTCGCAGAAATGAACCCGAAGTGCATTTCCCAACCCATGCCCGGGAAGTGTTTGATGTAACCGGTGCCGGCGATACAGTTATCGCTACTCTGGCAGCAGCGCTGGCCGCAGGTATGCCGCTGCCGGAAGCCACGGCTCTGGCCAACATAGCCGCGGGCATTGTGGTTGGCAAACTGGGTGCTGCGACCGTCAGCATGCCGGAACTGCGTCGTGCAGTCAGCATGATTCATGGCGTTGAACGTGGTGTTATGTCCCGTGAGCAACTGGCAACGGTTATCGCAGATGCCAAGGCTCACGGTGAACGCATCGTGTTTACCAATGGCTGCTTTGATATTCTCCATGCCGGTCATGTAGGTTATCTGAAACAAGCCCGAAAACTGGGTGATCGTCTTATTCTGGCCATTAACAACGACGCCTCTGTTCACCGCCTGAAAGGTGAAGGACGCCCCATCAATCCGGTTGAACGACGCATGACGGTACTGGCAGCTCTTGAAGCTGTTGACTGGGTCACTTCATTTTGCGAAGACACGCCGGAAGCACTGTTGGAAATGCTTAAACCGGATGTTCTGGTAAAAGGCGGTGATTACACAGTCGAACAGGTAGTTGGGGCAGAGATTGTCCACAAATACGGCGGCGAAGTTGCGGTGCTGGAGTTTCTGGACAACTGTTCCACGACTGCGATCGTGCACAGGATCCGTGATACAAACGCTGGGGCGCATTCTTTGATTCCTGAGGAACACATTGGGACTGAGAAGCACTGATAGATCACTGTCACTCCTGCCTTCGCGGGAGTGACAGCGGTACGATTAAGCCTCAGGAGCTAAGCCTCAGGAGCTCACCTTCGTGCTTTGTGAATCTTTCTGCTCCCGCCGAAACTCGGCTTTCAACTCCTTTCTCAATACCTTGCCCACAGGGGTAACCGGTAACTCCTTGCGAAATACAACCTGTTTAGGCACTTTATAAGCGGCCATTCGTTCACGACACCAGTTGATTACGTCGTCTTCGCGCAAAGATGTATTGATCGGGATAACATAGAGACGCGGCGCCTCACCCGTCTTCTCATCCGGAACACCAATGCAGGCACAATTTATGACGCTGGGATGTCCGGCAACAACATTCTCGATCTCATTGGGATAGACATTAAAACCAGAGACCAAAATCATATCTTTGATACGGTCAACGATTTTTATAAAACCATCGTCTTCCAATAAGGCAACGTCACCGGTTTTTAACCAGCCTTCATCATTTAGAACTTTGGCGGTCTCATCAGCACGACGCCAATAGCCATTCATGACCTGTGGCCCTCTCGCACACAACTCACCCGGCTCTCCCTGTGGTACCACCTCACCCTCAGCATCAATAAATTTGATCTGTGTAGAAGGCAGGGGCATACCCGCCGTTCCAGGTCGTGCAGCCGAACCGAGAGGATTAATGCTGACAACAGGAGAACATTCGGTCAAACCGTAACCTTCCGATATGCGACAACCGGTAATACCTTCCCATCGTCGTGCAGTCTCCTCCTGCAGAGCAGTACCACCGGACAGGGTTATTTTCAGGGCGCTGAAATCCAGTTTTTTAAATTCCGGGTGCTCCATCAGAGCAACAAACAGGGTGTTGAGACCGGCAAAAAAAGTAAATTTATGATTCTTAATAGCTTTGATAAACAACCCGGCATCCCTCGGATTGGCTACCAATACACTGTGCTGCCCCATATAAGGCAGACACATCAGATTCACGATAAAAGCGTAAATATGGTAGAGCGGCAAGGGTGCAATAGCGATTTCCTGCCCGGGTTCCATCCAGCGTGATCCATCATCACGCACCTGCCCGAGACAGGCATCAATCTGTGCGACATTGGCAAGCAGGTTGCCATGGGTCAACATTGCACCCTTAGCGATACCTGTCGTACCTCCCGTGTATTGCAGTACGGCGATATCGTCACGGGTACGCGGCTGAGGGGTAAAGTGAGGGGAACTTTTGCCGAGAGCCAACACATCCCGAAATTTCAAGGCCTTGGGCAAATCAAAATGAGGAACCAGTTTTTTTACATGGCGAACCAGACCGTTCACCAGCCAGCGTTTAGGCGCAGGAACAAGGTCAGCCAAGCTGGTGCGAACCAGATACTCGATCGGAGTATCACTGACAACCTCCTCCACCGTACTGCCGAAATTTTCCAGAAAGACCAGTGCTCTGGCACCGGAATCATTTAACTGATGTCTTAACTCACGTGCAGTGTAAAGCGGATTGGTATTCACAATGACCAAACCGGCCCGCAGCGCGCCAAAAGCCACCACTGGATATTGCAGCAAATTGGGCAACTGGATCGCAATACGATCCCCCTGTTTTAAACTGGTGTCGTTCTGTAGCCAGGCAGCGAACTGCGCACTGAGGCGATCAATATCCTGATAGGTGAGAGTGTGTCCAATTCCGGTAAAGGCCGGACGCTCGGAGAAGTCTTGGAACGACTCCTCGATTAACTCAATCAAAGAGTTGTACTGCAATGGTGCGGTTTCAGTAGGCACACCTGCAGGCCTCTTGTCATCCCAGAAGGCTGAGTCCATTTGCGATTCCTGTTTTGGTTATTCTTCTATCATGGAAATGCAAACCCCTATTTCCACAACTCGAGGTGTGGCCAGCACTTCCCGCTCATGGCTATTGTTTACCATTATGACCTTCTCATGGTAAATATGACAATGCAGCAACCCAGCTCCCAAAAACCTGGCTCTTGAAACAGTGTAAAATTCTTCATCAGACGACCACCTTCTGCTCTTTACAAAATGTTAAGGTTGGGGCACCCTCATAGTCATATTATTATGGCTGCCGAGACCTTGGAAATAGACTATCGCTTCATTGCCTGTCAAGAACGCTTTCATCAATTATCTCACCGCATCAACATTCAGCAGCTGGTTGAAGACTTTAACTACCTGCGTTCCAAAGCCCGCAATCAAGGTATACATGCCCGTCCGGAGACTGTCTCGTTTATCACTCGCCATATTGATCTCCTTGCTGTTGTTGAAGATCTGAATAGTGGTCAGGAAGAGTCACGCACTCTGTTAAACAGCCTGGTGAGTGAGCTTTACGATCTTAAATTTGAGGCAATATTGGCACATTGACCTATTGTCTATGCACTGCGGATTACCGTTATATTGTGAACGAGACTGGCTCTCTAACGCTCATCCCTTATAATCCGCCGATTATTGCTAAAACAGTCCCCTGCACACTATGAATTTACCAACTCTTCGTCTCAAGAAAAACGCCGACCGTCGCTTAAAAGCGGGGCACCTCTGGATCTACAGTAACGAAATCGATACCGAAGCAACGCCCCTAACTGCGATGACACCGGGTCAACAGGCGGTTATTGAAACGGCCTCCGGCAAGGCCATGGGTATCGCCTACGTCAATCCGAACACGCTGATTTGTGGTCGTATTGTTAGCCGCGATACCAAACATGCGCTGGATTCTTCACTACTGGTACACAGAATAAAAATCGCCCTGAGCCTGCGCGAACGACTGTTCTCCGAGCCATGCTACCGCCTGGTCTACGGTGACAGCGACAACCTGTCTGGTCTGGTCGTTGACCGTTTCCATGACTATCTGGTGGTTCAAATCGGCACAATCGGTATGGAGCTGATCCGCGATGAGATCGTTGACGCACTGGTCAAGGTGCTGAAGCCGACAGGTATTTTGCTGAGAAATAACGGCGGCGCACGCTCCCTTGAGAGCTTGCCGGAGTATATCGAAGTCGCTTACGGTGAAGTGCCTGACGAGTTGCCACTGGTCGAGAACGACACCCAGTTCCTCGCCCCGGTTCGGGATGGTCAAAAGACAGGTTGGTTCTATGACCACCGCCCTGCACGCGCCATGCTAAACAGCATTGCCAAAGGCCAGCGGGTTCTGGATGTTTTCAGTTATATTGGTGGGTGGGGTGTGCAAGCTGCACGACATGGTGCCAGCGAAGTTTTCTGTATCGACAGCTCTTCTCTGGCGCTGGATTATGTCCATAAAAGCGCTGAGCTGAACGGCGTTGGCGACAAGGTTGCCACCATGGAAGGTGATGCTTTTGCAGCGCTGAAAGAGCTGCATACCTCTCAGGAACGCTTTGACATTGTCGTGATCGATCCGCCCGCCTTTATCAAACGCAAAAAAGACATTCGCAACGGTGAACAAGCGTATCGTCGCATAAATGAGATGGCCATGCGCCTGTTGGGTCAGAACGGTATTCTGGTCAGCGGCTCCTGCTCAATGCATCTGCAGCGTGACTCTCTGGTTGATATTTTGCGGGCATCCGCCCGTCATATTGACCGGGAGATCCAACTGTTTGCCGAGTGCCATCAGGGTGCGGACCACCCGATTCACCCAGCAATCCCCGAAACCGCCTATATCAAGGCGATGTTTGGCCGTGTATTGCGCGTCTAACCTTTAAAAGACGCAGGAACGCTCCGTATTGCGCACTGATGCGGGGCTTTTCTGTCCCTGTGCTCTTTCTGCCCGTCCGCGCGCGTAGGCTTTATCAAGCTCGGAAACACCAAACATTATACCGCTACTCTGAAAGGCTTCAGCTCCCATTTGGAGTGCCGCTACTTCTGCCCGCTGAATCCAACCCCCACCCTTGGCACTGTCGCCGTCCATATATGACATAACACCGGCAGCGTATAGAGTAAGAATATCTTCGATACGTTCTTCACTGTTCATCATGTTTTCTGTGATCATGAAAATACCCCTTGATTCTCTTTTGTCTGCCTTAGATGTTATACGGCAGCACTGGTTCAATGATTTGGGCTATTTCAGCAAAACTTTGCAAAAACAAACGGCTGTTTCTTTCCAGTAACGTACAGAAACAAGACGACTCTGTTTGTTACAAACCCGATTTACCCTCACAAGGCATTGATTCTACCCTTGGTTCGGGTAGAAAATGCAGGCGACCAAACCGGAGGATAACTCCGAAATAACTCTGAAATAACTTCTAAATAACTACTCTAAAGGGGAAACACCACCATGTCTGCTCCTCAGTCTGGCATTCTGCCTGAAGCGAATTCTGACGCGACCTTTCTGGTACTGTTACTTAACAACGATACACACAGCCTGACCACTGTCCGCCAATTTGCCAAAACATTTCCTGGCAAGGTTGAGGAGCTTCGTCAGCGCCACCCGGACAGCAAACTTTCCGCCACTCTGGCGTTTGGCAGTGCCGCCTGGACTCTGCTGTTCCACGACAAGGACTATCCTTCCGAGCTTACCCCTTTTGTTGCCCTACGCAACGACGACAGACTGGCACCTTCCACACAAGGAGACGTACTGATACATATCCGTTCCAACAGAAAGGATGTGAATTTTGAACTCAGTCGTATGATTATGGAACAACTGGGAGAAAGTGTACGACGGGAGGAGGAAGTTTCCGGTTTCCGTTATCTGGATTCACGGGATATCACCGGTTTTGTAGACGGCACCGAAAATCCGACCGGGGATAACCGTGCCGCTGTTACCCTGATTCCTGAAGGTCAGCCTCTGGCCGGTGGTAGTTATATCCACTGCCAGCGCTACATTCACAATATGCCACACTGGAATGCCTGCCCGGCTCACCAGCAAGAGCAGGTGATTGGTCGGACCAAGGAAGAGAACATCGAATTTTCCAGTGAAGAAAAAGCGCCAACGGCTCATATCAAGCGGGTCAACCTCAAGGAGAACGGCAAGAGTCTGGAGATCCTGCGCCACAGCATGCCCTATGGTGACTCCAGGGAACATGGTCTGTTTTTTATCGCCTATGCCCACACCGCGCGTCACTTCAATCTGATGCTTGAGCAGATGATTCATGCCGATACCAACGGCCATTATGATCACCTGATGCGTTACACACAGGCGGTCAGCGGCACGGCATTTTTCGCGCCAAGCCTTGGTTTTCTGGACGCCTTATAAGGCGTGATATGCTTACCAGCCAGATAAACAGGACAGGAAGAGCATCGGTGAGCGAACCCACAAGAAACCAGAAAATCTGGCTGGTAGTCAGTGAGATTCCCGAGGGAAAAGTCGCAACCTACGGACAGGTTGCAGAACTGGCCGGAATGCCAGCGGGTGCCCGGATTGTTGGTAATGTTCTTTCCCATCTGCCTCCGGGGAGCCAACTGCCGTGGCATCGGGTTATCAGCTGTCGTGGCGAGATCTCTTTTCCGGAAGGTTCTAACCGTTACCAAAAGCAGCGGCAGCGATTGGAAGATGAGGGTATCGTTTTTATCGGTACCCGCCTGAAACTCAGCGAGTACCGATGGAATGGCATTGCCCTTTAAAGCCTATTGGCAAGAGGCATACGCCGCCCCAGATAGGCCACCAGCAGCAACGCCGGCACACCGATCACTGCGGAACCGATGAAAAAGGCGGGATAGCCAACAGCATCTACGACAGTGCCAGAATAACCCGCCAACAATTTTGGTAGCAGTGTCATCAGTGAACTGAATACTGCGTACTGCATGGCGGTGAAGGCACGGCTGGTCAGACCAGAGAGATAGGCGATAAATGCAGCAGATGCCAGACCACCACTCAGGTTATCTGCTGCAATTACGCTAGCCAGCATCCAGGATTGCGGTTCGGAGATGGCCAGAAGTGCGAACAGTAAATTGGTGCTCGACGCAAGGCATGCGCCCAACAACAGACTCTTCATCACGCCGTAACGAATCGCGAAAATACCACCCATAAAACCACCAGCAATGGTCATAAAGAGACCAAAGGTCTTGGTGATGACGGCAATCTGCTGCTTGGTATAACCCATATCGTCGTAAAAGACATTGGCAACGGCGCCCATAACAATATCGGAGATACGAAAGGTTGCCACCAACAGCAGAATAATCAGCGTTAGTCGTCCAAAACGCTCAAAAAACTCCCTAAAAGGCGCGACATAGGTTTCATCAACCATACCCGGTGACACCACATGCAGGCGCACCATCCCCCAGGCGGCCAGCAGAGCGGTCAGCACACTGGCGGTCAGACGCAACGCCTCGGCAAGAAAGGCTCCAGCCAACTCTCCGACTATCAATTTGAGTGTGCTGGAGAGATCACCTATATAACTTGCCAGAGTGACAAATGTCAGCGCAAATACCGTGGTCGCCGCCACAAAAAGACCGAGAAAACGCAGATAATCCCGCGTGCCATATTTGTGTACCGAGGCCTGGTGGCTATTCGGCTCACCAATGCACAGAGTCGTGATGATCCCCACCAGCATGGCACCCGCCATACACAGATAGGCGTACGACCATGCTGTATAACTGTAAGCCTCACCACTCCCGGAACCAAACCAATCCGCCAAAGCCAGAGCTCCCGCCCCGGCTATCATCATTGCGATACGGTAACCGGCGATATAGGCCGAGGACATCAGTGCCTGCAGATCGGGATCCGCCGCTTCAATCCGGTAAGCATCAATGACAATATCCTGAGTGGCAGACGAGAATCCCAGCATCACGGCCCCTATCGCCATGATGGTCAGACTGTCCTGAGGATCATTCGATGCCATAAAAGCCATCGATGCGATGATGGCCAATTGGGAGAACAGCAGCCACGCACGTCTTCGGCCAAGCCACGCAGTGAGAACCGGCAGAGGCAGACGATCGACCAATGGTGCCCAAACAAACTTGAAAGAGTAACCCAGTGCCGCCCAACTGAAGAACGTCACCGTCGAACGGGAAACACCCGCGTCCCGCAACCACAGGGAGAGACTGCTGAAAATAAGCAGCAGTGGTAAACCCGCCGAAAATCCAAGAAAAAGCATGGTAATCACACGCCTGTGACAGCAGGCGCTGACGGCTTCACGCCAGCTACGTTTTATCCGTTCTGGTGGCGATGATTCTGGTGGCGATGATTGTTGCGAACACTTTCCTGTTTGCTCTGTCACTGACTGTACCTGTTGGCCGTTAAAATGAACCCGGACAAGTCCGGATTCGGGGGAGAATCAGTCACGGAAATTGTTGAACTGTACCGGTACGTCCAGACTTGCCTCACGCAGCAGGGCCATCGCCTCCTGCAGATCGTCCCGCTTTTTACCGGTGACACGCACCTGCTCACCCTGAATAGCCGCCTGAACCTTCATCTTGCTGTCTTTGATCAACTTGACGATTTTCTTGGCCTGCTCTTGATCGATACCCTGCTTAACCACAATTTCCTGCTTGACCTGTTTGCCGGCGCCAATGTGGTCTTTCACTTCCATGCATTTGATATCAATGCCGCGTTTGACCATCTTGCCTTGCAGAATTTCCACCATCTGACGGAGCTGGAAATCCCCACCCGCCATCATGGTAATATTCTCTTTCTTGTGTTCGTAGCTCGCTTCAACACCGCGAAAATCGTAACGGGTATCCAGCTCACGGTTAGCCTGATCAACAGCGTTGCTCAACTCGTGCATATCTATTTCAGAGACGATATCAAAGGAAGGCATTCACCATTCTCCTGTAGAAAGTTCCATTTTGACAACCGAATTTTAGCGGATAACACGCTGCAGAACAGTGACAATTTATTAAGAAGTCATTATTAATAGGGCAATAGAGCAGTCATGCCATCTACTGCCCCCAACCCATCAATTATTCAATCCGAAAACCGATCCTAATGGTGACCTGATAGTGAGCAATCTTTCCATCCGCAATATGACCACGGTGCTCGACAACTTCGTACCAGTCCATGTTCCGGACACTCTCGCCCACCTTGGCGATCGCATTTTGCACAGCATCATCACTACTCTTGGTAGAACTTCCGACAACTTCCACTTTTTTGTAGACATGGGTTCCCATCGACTCATCTCCGCTGAATGGCTGACTCTATTCGGTTAACGAGTATAGACAGACAAACGTCATTGAATACCCTAATACAAAAATCACTGGCAAAATTGTCTGCCTCAATATTTACGATAAAATGTTTTCGATGAGACAAACCTGCGTGCAACCACTCTTTTTACATCAACCTTCACACCAGCACTGGCATATCCTTGGTGCCGGTGCCATCGGCTGCCTTTGGGGCGGACAGATGATTAAAAGCGGCTTATCTATAACGCTGCTGGTAAAACCTGAACGCGGTGCATCCCTGCCAACACGGCCGAAAGTTATCATCCACGACCATCAGGGCATCTCGAATTTTCCTGTCACGGTAGAAACAACCCGCGATAAAACACCCATCTCGCACTTGATTGTAACAACCAAAGCCGGTGATACCCTTGCCGCAATAAAGTCTGTGCAATCAAGACTGACCGAAAATGCCATCATTGTTCTCCTGCAAAATGGCCTTGGCAGCCAACAAGCCGTTGCCGATGCCTTTTCGCATCACGCGGTATTTGCGGGCTCGACTACGGATGGCGTCTGGCTGAAAAACCTCCTCTCCATACACCGCACAGGCCGGGGACAAACATGGCTGGGGCCACTCAATGAAGCCGCCAGCAGCTCTTTTCACGGCAGTGCTGTTCATACTCTGCTAACTATTCAGGACATGGAAGTCTTCCTGACAAAAAATATTCTCTACAAACTTCAGGAAAAACTGGCTATAAACTCAGCCATCAATGGTCTTACCGCTTTGATCGATCGCCCTAACGGGGATTTGTTAAAACCGGAACTTCAACGGACGGTCAGCCGGTTGTGCCGGGATACTGAAGCTATTCTTGCCAGTGATGGTTACTCTAACAACACCCCCCTGTTGGAAATGGTTAACCGGGTGCTGACGATTACCGCCACCAATGTCAGCTCCAGCCTTCAGGATGTCCGCAAGGGGCGCCCGACAGAGCTGCCATGGATTAATGGCTATCTTCTTACGTTGGCTGAGAAGAATGGGGTATCGGCATCTGCCCATCAAGAGCTGATGCAAACACTGGCAGAGAAGGGAATCCGATAAAAAAAACCGTAACTTTTCCCCTGGCGCGCAAGCATATATGCTGAACGCCCCACTGAGACGGAGAACGCCGATGAACGGACTTCAGGACTACCTGTCCCGCCTCTCCATCAGCCACAAACTGGTGCTTGTCATGCTCAGTGTGGTTCTTGGAGTCGCGATTGTGTCATGTGTAGTGCTGATTACACCGGCGTATCTCATCTC
The DNA here is from genome assembly GCA_947040555.1 of uncultured Oceanospirillales bacterium. Lineage (GTDB taxonomy): Bacteria > Pseudomonadota > Gammaproteobacteria > Pseudomonadales > Endozoicomonadaceae > Sansalvadorimonas. The sequence goes on from CAMRBW010000022.1 coordinate 12,923, forward strand.
TAAAAGCAGTTTTGTGCCGGCTAATGTTCAGTCTATCTCCCATATTCTCTCCGAACCCACCATTCTCAACGCTTTACTCGATGACCGTGTCGAAGCTAAAAATATTTTGCGAAAGGCCAACGAGTACTCGCAGATCAGCACCATCTCGATTTACGATCCGAACCAAAGCCTATACGTCAGCTCTGTTTCTGAGGGCTCCCCTCCTCCGCCCGACAGGGCTCCCACCAGGGCAGAGACGGAAACGGATTATCTGAAAAAAGTCAGTACGGATGCAGGTGAAACCATCACTTTCTATATTCAGGCTGATCCCTCGTTGCCCATCGACTTCTATGCCAGCATGACTATAGCTATTGTTATCATCCTGACGTTTATCACCCTATTTGGAAGTCTGGCTACGAGTATGATTCATCGAATTATTACTCTGCCGGTATTACACCTGATCCGCGTCGCCAATACCGTGTCTATTGAAGAAAATTACAGCATACGGGCGGAGAAGTTTTACCACGATGAAATCGGAATTCTGGCGCGCACGTTCAACACCATGCTCAGCCGCATAGATGCACGGGATCAACTGCTGACAACCGCTCGGGATAAAGCCGAACAGGCCAGTCAAAAAGCCCAGACTCTGGCCATAGAGACCCGCATGAGCAACAAACAACTGGAACAAGAGGTGCACAGTCGCAAAGAGACGCAACATCAGCTCACCCGCCTGCAATACCACCTCAACAGCATTGTCGATTCGATGCCATCTGCGCTTGTTGCTGTCGATGAAGAGCTGTCTGTCGCTCTGTGGAATAGAGAAGCTTCTGTGCTTACCGGCATCTCACACGATCAGGCCATGAATGCCTATCTCGGCGAAGTTATGCCCTTCCTCGTAGATACTCTGAACCAGGTACAGGATGCTCTGGACAACAAAACCGCCGTGCATCTTGAAAGACTACTGCTGGCACTGTCCGCCGGTGAGCGTTACATGGACATGATGATCTACCCACTAACCGACACAGACCAACATGGTGCCGTTATTCGTCTGGACGACATAAGTCGTCGAATTCAACTGGAAGAGATGATAGTACAGACGGAAAAAATGATGTCCGTCGGTGGTCTTGCAGCAGGCATGGCTCATGAGATCAACAATCCTCTGGGAGCGATTCTGCAGAGTGTCCAGAATATCAAACGACGAATTTCACCTGATTTTCCTGCCAACAAAAAAGTGTCTGAAGAGCTGGACGTGAAACTGGAGTTGGTACACGACTATCTGGAAAAAAGGGAGATTATTCGATTCCTCGATAACATCCACAGCGCCGGGGTACGCGCCTCACAGATCGTCTCCAACATGCTGCAGTTCAGCCGCAGAGAGAGTCGGGATATGAAACCAACACCCATGGCAAACCTCATTGCCCAAACCCTTGAGATCGCCGCCTCGGATTTCAATTTGAAACAGGGTTTCGATTTTATGCGGATTGCGGTCAGGCAAGAGATTGATCCCCATCTGCCTCCCGTGCCGTGTATCGCCAATGAGATTCAGCAGGTGTTATTAAACCTGCTCAAAAATGCAGCTCAGGCCATCAACAACCGGGAAGATACCGACTGGCAAGGTCAGATCACAATCAAAGCGCACAAAGACAACGACCGGGCCATTATCTCAGTGGAAGATAATGGCACCGGTATGCCTGAAGATATTCGCCGCAGAATATTTGAGCCGTTTTATACCACCAAGGATACCGGCAGCGGTACCGGGCTGGGATTATCCGTCTCCTATTTTATTATCACCAATAACCACCATGGAACCATCAGTGTCAGCTCTGTACTAGAGGTTGGCACAATGTTCACGATAGGGCTTAATCTCGCGCCCCCTCCAGAGGCCGCTGACCATTTAATGTCAGGGTGTAATTCCCCGTCCGCAGGCGCATAATCCACACCTTTAAATAAAACCAACACGGAATGCACTGGAGCTTTGCATGTCAACCACAATTCTCGTAACCGGTGGCGCAGGCTACATCGGAAGCCACACCTGCGTCGAACTGCTGGAGAGCGGTTATGATGTGGTCGTTCTGGATAATCTCTGTAACAGCTCTCCTGAAGCCCTTCATCGCGTTGAGACAATCACCGGTAAAAGGGTGACATTCGTCGAAGGAGATATTCGCGACAGAGCCATTCTGCAGGCGCTGTTTAGCAAATATACCTTTGATTCTGTTATTCATTTTGCGGGTCTGAAGGCTGTTGGTGAATCCTGCCAGATCCCGCTGAATTACTACGACAACAACGTCGGCGGCACCGTGATTCTCTGTCAGGAGATGGCAAAGCACGGCGTTTTCAATCTGGTATTCAGCTCTTCCGCCACCGTTTATGGTGACCCGGCCAACCTGCCCATCCGCGAGGACTTCCCCCTCTCTGCCACCAATCCTTATGGCCGTTCCAAGCTGATGGTTGAAGAGATTCTGGGTGATCTTTACAAATCTGATAGCCACTGGAATGTCGCGCTGCTGCGCTACTTCAATCCGGCAGGAGCCCACAGTTCCGGTCTGATCGGCGAAGATCCCAACGATATCCCCAACAACCTGATGCCCTACATCAGCCAGGTGGCTATCGGCAAGCGCGAGCAGCTGTCTGTATTTGGCTATGACTATCCGACCGTGGATGGCACCGGCGTGCGGGACTACATCCATGTGGTTGACCTCGCTAAAGGTCATGTCTGCGCCATCGAGAAACTGCGTACCGGCTGCGGTCTGAAAGCCTGGAACCTTGGCGTCGGCAGTGGTCACAGCGTACTGCAGATGGTAACCGCCTTTGAGCAGGCCTCCGGCAGAGCTATCCCCTATCAACTGGCCGACCGTCGTCCCGGCGATATCGCCGCCTGCTATGCTGATGCCTCCCTTGCCGCAGAAGATCTGGGCTGGAGAGCAGAGCGAGGGCTGGACGAGATGATGGTCGACACCTGGCGCTGGCAGTCTTCCAACCCCAATGGCTATGGTAAGAACTAACCGGTAGCTTATTTCTTTTCCTGCCGGCCTCTGAATACAGACCGGCAGGAGTCAATCATGGATCACAGCGCAACCCGGCTGGGTGTTTTTAGCCTTTTTTTGTTCTCAATTCTCTCCGTTACCCCAGTGCTCTCTGCCAGTGATAAGCCCTGCCCTGCGGGTAGTCGCGATGCCCTTTCCCGGGAACTCCACACGCTGCAAAAAGCGGTTCGCCACCACAATGAGCGTTACGAAGCGGGCACGCCTGAGATCAGTGATCCAGAATTCGATGGCCTGATTCATCACCAGAACACGTTAGCGCGCTGTCTTGACACGACAACCGCACCAACCGACCTGCCACCGCTGGATACACGGCATCGCTCGCCATTGGGAAGTTTGAAAAAAGCAGCCGGGCCAGACGATATAGAGGCTTTTCTGGAGCACGCCCGCAAACTTGACTCCCCCGTTGTTCTTCAGCCCAAGATTGATGGTCTTGCCATTGAGCTGGTCTACCGAAAAGGCAAACTGGTACAGGCGATAACACGGGGACAGCACCGCATCGGCCAAGGCATCAATCTACTGCCCCTGACGGCAGAGATTCCCGCTATTCCCCAACAGCTCAGCGACCGGCATGAAGAGATTATTCTCCATGGCGAGTTATACACCCGGTCCGACAATCCGTTTGCACAAAAAGCCGCCTCGCCCCGGCACTATGTGGCCGGGTTAATCAACCGTAAATCATCATCAGCCCAGGAGCTGCAAGCACTGGCGTTCTTTCCGTGGCTATGGGTGAACAGCCCTCTCGCCAACCTCACCGCCGACGTTCAGCAAATGGCCCAATGGGGATTTACCGCACCGCGGCAACACACCACGCCGGTCAGGAGCCTGAAAGAGGTGGTTCAACTCAGGGAAAGCTATCACCGGCAAACGCATACAGACGCGGCTCCCCTCACGTTCCCCATGGATGGCATCGTGCTCAAGCTGGATCGAGCAACAGCACGCAGTCGGCTCGGACATCGGGATGGTACACCCCGCTGGGCTCGGGCCTGGAAATTTCCGGCCCAGACAGAGGTAACATCCGTGACCGATATTCAATGGCGCGTCGGACGTACGGGTAAGATCACCGTTATGCTTGAGCTTGCTCCGGTTGATCTGAGCGGCATTACCGTCTCCCGCGTCAATATTGGGCCGAAGCAGTACTTCGAAAATCTGGATATTGCCAGATATGACACGGTCTCCCTCTCCCTGAAGGGCGCAGCCACGCCCGTATTTGGCAAGGTTCTCAGTCGTCCAGGGAACCGAATAAAAACAGAAGTACCAGAACAGTCCCGCTACACCGCATTGACCTGCCTCAGTGACGCCTCAAAGGATTGCAGAAAACAGTTTATGGCCCGTCTGCTATGGCTTACAGGCCCCAACGGGCTGGATCTACCCACTGTCGATGTCCGATTATTAGAACAACTGGTTAGCCGTGGAGTGTTACAAGAGCTTAGCCAGCTGTTCACGCTCCCCGATGGCTCTCTGCCCAAAGAGGCTCTGACGACACTACACAATCATCAATTATCACTGGAGCAAGCTATCAGAGCTCTGGGCATTCCTGCAGTCGGTCAAAAACGTTCCGGCACTCTGGCAAAGAAAGCGGGCCGTTGGCAATTGATTCTGGAGGCTTCAAAGGCGCAACTTCAGGGCTGGCTTAACTGCTCGCCGCAACAGGCTGAAAAGATGCACTCTTACTTGCAGAAGAACGAGATAAAAGCAGTTGCTAACCAACTATTCAAATAAGGCGAGCTAGAGACCAGGGGGGCAATAAAACAGCAAAAAAAAGAGCCTGAAAGGCTCTTTTTATAGTTTAAAGGCGGACTTTATTAGCGGCAGCTTGACGGAAGGTAAATCGCCTTAACCGACTTCTGGTCCCCAGCATCACCTGCTGTGCACTCCCACTGAATACTCCCATTACTATCGGTAGGGGTGAGTTTGAGCTGATTAGCCGTGGCATCATCAACTTCCGTGTCATAAGCAATCACGATCACACCATTAGCCCCAATTTCAACTGAGAGGACGGCATTACCGGAGATGGTTCCCACGCCAGCCTGAGCATTCGTAGTCGGCCACTGGCCTTGAGTCGCATAAAACTCGGAAACAGCAACCTTGGCTCCCTGCGCCAAACCAAGCCCTTCGGATACGTGGGCTCGCCGGGTATAACTCTGATAAGAAGGATAAGCCACCGCACTAAGTATTCCGATAATCGCAACAACAATCATCAACTCAATGAGGGTAAAACCCTTGCGTTTTATCCCTTTTATATTTTTCATCGCTCTCTCCCTGATACGACATATTCAACTTCGGTGAAGAAAACCGGCAACATTCAAGCCAGATCACCCCAATTGTATTTCTGTATTTCGTTTGAGCTGTTGATTTCTGCAGGAACTTTCTGTGTGAAAACAGCTTCTACAAACTATAGGCAATGGAGATGATATTTCAAATAGATTTGCCTCCCCTACAACACCCCCCACATCCCCACCGCCACGACCTCATAGCATAGCTTTGCAACTATGCTTATCATTTCATTAATCAATACTGCATGTATAATTAATATTTATGTCTGAAAATATATCCGAAATGCAACTTTCCGGTTTAGCTCGAAGACTCATCATTGACGGCCTGATCGATCAGGCAACAGCTGAGATTGCTGTCAAGACTGCTCAGGAAGAGCGTGTTTCGCTGACCAGTTATATCGTAAAAAACAATCTGGTCAGCGCTTATATCATTGCGAAAAGTAACTCCGAGATGTTCGGAATCCCGCTTTTTGACATCGAAACACTGGACTTCGAGCAGGTTCCGCGTGATCTGCTCAATGAAAACAAGCCGATCCGCAAGCTGATCCGTACACACCGCTGCTTTCCTCTCTTCAATCGTGGTAATCGCCTGTTTATTGGCGTTTCCGACCCTACTACAGAAAAGGTCTTCGAAGAGATCCGGTTCAATAGTGGTCAGCATATTGAGGTGGTTCTCGTTGAAGAGGACAAACTCTCAGTCGCGATTGAAAAGCTGTTTGCAGATAATCAGACCGATCTTGGCGATCTGGATGACGAAGAGCTGGCCGATCTCAATGCTCGCGATAGCGATGATGTACAGGATGAAGAGGCTGCCAAGGCCGACGAAGATGCGCCCATCGTACAATTTGTGAACAAGATGCTGCTCTCAGCGATCAAACTGGGCGCCTCTGACCTTCACTTTGAGCCCTATGAGAAGAGTTATCGCATTCGATTCCGTGTGGATGGCATCATGCAGATCATCGCTTCACCACCGGTTACCCTCTCCCCGAAAATCTCCTCCCGTCTAAAAATCATGTCTGCCATGGACATCTCTGAGCGCCGAAAACCTCAGGACGGTCGTATCAAGCTAAAAATATCCAAACATCAGTCCATTGACTTCCGTGTCAATACACTGCCGACCCTTTGGGGCGAGAAGATGGTACTGCGTATTCTCGACCCTTCCAGCGCAAAAATGGGTATCGATGCTCTCGGCTACGAAGAGGATCAAAAGAAAATGTATCTGGAGGCACTGAACAAGCCTCAGGGGATGATTCTGGTGACCGGCCCGACGGGTTCCGGTAAAACCGTATCCCTCTATACGGGTCTGAACATTCTCAATACCGTGGAACGCAATATCTCCACAGCGGAAGATCCTGTGGAGATCAACCTTGAGGGTATCAACCAGGTTAACGTGAACCCCAAACAGGGCATGGACTTTACCCAGGCGCTGAGAGCGTTCCTGCGTCAAGATCCTGACATCATTATGGTGGGTGAGATTCGAGATCTGGAAACCGCAAGCATTGCCATCAAGGCAGCCCAGACCGGCCACATGGTTATGTCCACCCTGCACACCAACAGTGCAGCCGAAACCCTGACCCGTATGCTCAACATGGGTGTACCCTCTTTCAACCTGGCGACCTCGGTCAACCTGATCATTGCCCAGCGTCTGGCTCGACGACTCTGCCAGCATTGCAAAATCAAGCACGACATTCCCACAGATTCCTTAATACAACAGGGCTTTAGTGAGGAACAGGCTGAACAGGCTATGATTTATGGTCACAACCCCGAAGGCTGTCCAAAATGCAACAATGGTTACAAGGGGCGGGTTGGTATTTACGAAGTGGTTGAGATCACTCCGGGGCTGCAGCAGATTATCATGGAAGAAGGTAACGCCATACAGATCTCCACACAGGCCCAGAAGGAGGGCTACCGCAACCTGCGGCAGTCCGGTCTGATGAAAGCGCTTCAGGGCGTGACCAGCCTTGAAGAGGTGAACCGCGTAACCCTCGACTAAACCTCTCGACTAAACCTCTCGCTGCCGCCGACGACTCTGTCGGCTGCACACCCCGTCTTCCTCCCATGATAAGATTTCCGGAAAATCGCTTTTTAGGAATTGCACATGAAAACCTTTCTGGTGGGTGGGGCGGTACGGGATGAGCTTCTGGGGCTACCGGTCAAAGACAGAGACTGGGTGGTCACTGGCGCCACACCGAAAGACATGACCAAAGCCGGCTTTCGCCCTGTCGGGCAGGATTTCCCTGTATTTCTCCACCCCAAAACCAAGGAAGAGTACGCCCTGGCTCGTACGGAGAGAAAATCGGGGCACGGCTATGCCGGCTTTGTCTTTCACACCTCGCCGGACATCTCGGTCGAAGAAGACCTGCTCCGCCGTGATCTCACTATTAATGCCATGGCCAAAGATGAACAGGGCCATATCATCGACCCTTACCACGGCCAGCAGGATCTGGAGCAGCGGCTTCTGCGCCATGTTTCGCCCGCCTTTCGTGAAGACCCCCTGCGTATCCTGCGTGTGGCCCGCTTTGCCGCCCGTTTTGCCGCACAGGGCTTTACCGTCGCCGATGACACCATGGCGCTGATGCAAGCGATGGTCGCAGAAGGGGAGGCCGACTGGCTGATTGCCGAGCGGGTCTGGCAGGAGACCTCACGGGCTCTGGAGAGCCGTAATCCGGAAATTTACTTCTCGACACTCTATCAGGCCAACGCCCTGCACGTTGTTATGCCAGAAATCGCACCACTTTTTGCCCCATCCGACGCCATGCCTTACCAGGCACTGCACTGCGCGGCGACAAACAATCACTCTGCCGTGGTGCGCTTTGCCTGCGCGGTCAGCTCGTTTGAGGAAAACAGTAACCAGCAGGTTACCCTGCTGTGTCAGCGGATGAAGATTCCGGTGCAATTTAAAGAGGTGGCACAGATCGTATCGAAGATTTTGCCGTTCTGGCAGGGAGAATCGATCAGCCCGGCGCAGCGTCTGGCGCTTTTGCAGCAGACTGATGGCTTCCGTCGTCCCGAACGCTTTGGAGAGATTCTGGATGCTTGTACGGTTATCAGCCAAACCGCAGGATTAAGCCGCCCGCTATCGACCAGACTTCGGAATGATCTGAAAAAATGCAAAACCATCGATGTGCAGGCGCTGATCAAACAAGGTCACAAGGGAAAGGAGCTTGCTGAAGCTCTGAACCGGGCTCGACTTGAGCGGCTTCAATAAGAGCGCCCAAGAGCGGCCTTACGCCGCTCTCAGCTCTACTATGTCCAACCCTACACCCCGACCATCGCTAAGCCGCAGCAGCACCCTGTTAGGGAACTCACAAGAGCCATCCCCGGCACGCAACCCCAGCTTTGCCAGCAGACAGTCAACCTGTGGCTGCAAATACTCTTCAGCCATCAGCCCCTCCCCCTTCACGAGGGAAGGTTTTTCGCTAAAAGCCAGAATATCGATATCCGCCGCACAACGCTCAGAGGAGCGCACCCGGCCAAGCTGAAGCTCTATAGCCTTGCAGACGGCTCGAAAATCCGGAGGCGCCAGCGCACTCTCAACGCTGACAACAGCATTGAGATAGTCATCCCCGGAACCACCAGCCGCTCTGGTTCGACAAACCGGGCTCAACCACAGCGCCCCACATTCACACAACAGCGCCTCAACCATACCGGCAAGATGCTCCTCCGCCCGATCGTTACTACCCAAACCAAGCAGATAGTGGAAAGTCATGGGTGGGGAATCCCCATCTGTTCACGGGTGCGATAGGTTTCAATACCCGCAACCCCATCGCGCAGGGCGTGGGGTTTGCGGATTTTCAGCCGCAGATCGGTCACCGGAAATACGGTGAAAACATGGGTCACAATAGCACCGGCCAAACGCTCCAACAGATGGAAACGACTCTCCTGGCACAATCCCTTCACCTGCTTCCTGATCTCCGCATAGTTGAGCGCATCATCGAGATCATCGCTGACAAAGGCATCATTGAAGTGAGTGCCCAGCTCCAGATCAAGAATCAGTGGCTGGGGCTCCTCATGCTCCCAATGGTAGAAACCGATCACCGCTTCCACGTACAGGTCACTGATCAAAACCTTATCCATAAAACTTCCCGTCCATAAAAATCTTGTGCAACACAACTCAGAGCGCTTACTTTTCTGAAAGCGCAGGCAGATCCGCCATAGGCCAGCGTGGCAGCGGACGAATACCAGGCATATCAAGCTGCCCGGCCACCAGCCGCTGACAGCCCGCATAGGCGATCATGGCACCGTTATCGGTACAAAAAGCGGGACGGGCATAATACAACGAAGCCTTCTCACTCTGCACCATCGCCTCCAGACGCTCCCGCAGGCGCGTATTGGCACTTACGCCACCCGCAATGACCAGCTGTTTAAAACCGGTCTGACGCAGGGCTCTGCGGCACTTGATGGCCAGCGTCTCGACCACGGCCTCTTCGAAGGCGCGGGCAATATCGGCACGGGTCTGGTCGTCACACTCTTTGCCGCCGTGCTTGTTTACGGTATTCAGCGTGAAGGTCTTCAGACCACTGAAACTGAACGCCAAACCTGGGCGATCGGTCATCGGACGGGGGAATTTAAAGCGACCACTGACGCCCTTTTCCGCCAGAGCCGCAATGCGGGGACCGCCCGGATAGTCCAGCCCCAGCATTATGGCGGCCTTATCGAAGGCCTCACCGGCGGCATCATCCACAGATTCGCCCAGCAACTGGTACTGACCGATACCCCGGACTTCCACCAGCTGGGTATGCCCCCCAGACACCAGCAGCGCCACAAAGGGAAACGCAGGAGGATTCTCCTCCAGCATCGGAGCCAGCAGATGGCCTTCCATATGGTGAACACCCATAACCGGCACATCCCAGGCCCAGGCAATGGATTTGGCGATAGCAGAGCCCACCATCAAGGCGCCGATCAGACCGGGCCCACGGGTGTAGGCAATGGCGTCGATGTCGGCACGGCAGCAACCGGCCTGGGCCAGCACCTGCTCAATCAGCGGCAGCACCCGGCGCACATGGTCACGGGAGGCCAGCTCCGGCACCACACCGCCATAGTCGTTGTGCATATCAATCTGGCTGTACAGGGCATCAGCCAGCAGACCTTGTTCACTGTCATACAGAGCGATGCCTGTCTCATCGCAAGATGTTTCTATGCCTAAAACCTTCATGGGAGGCTGGAATACTCTGTTCGGGGAGGGCGGATAATAATATAGTGGCCAAGAGTTTGAGTATACCGCCGGGGGTTGAATATGACCCGCAAAATGCCGTAGACTCCGCACTTCAGCTACATTCCAGCCTCGTTTTGCTCGCATTACTGACCGGCTAGTTGCGAGAATATCAGGTGCTCTTGACAAAGAGCTATTGACCTGACCCATTCTGATCAATAAAATTCGCACCTTTGCGGATGCCCTTCTATCCTGTTGGGTAATTTGCGAGCCAATTCTTGGCTACTTCAAACCACTAGATAATTAAGGAAGGTGAGGCCGCATGCCTGCTGTCAAGGTTAAAGAAAACGAACCCTTTGATATTGCCCTGCGTCGCTTTAAGCGTTCTTGTGAAAAAGCCGGCGTTCTCTCTGAAGTGCGTCGTCGCGAGCACTACGAGAAGCCAACCACAGTTCGCAAGCGTCAGGCAGCAGCAGCAGTCAAGCGCCATCTGAAGAAGCTGCAGCGCGAGCAGCGTCGCCGCGAGCGTCTGTATTGATAGCATGCCCTTAGGGTCGTACATCAGTACACAGTGACTTCAGAAATAGCCCTCTCTTCGGAGAGGGCTATTGCGTTTAAGCCTCTTTTCGAATTTCTGTCTCTATCTGACCATCAGTGATACCCTCCGTGGTACTCTGGGCAAACACCTCCCAACATACGAAAGATGCTCTGCACGCCATGGCTGGATTGATTCCACAAAGCTTTATCGACGACCTGCTGGCTCGCACCGATATTATCGATGTGATCGGGGAGCGCATATCCCTGAAAAAATCGGGCCGTAACCATCAGGCGCTATGCCCTTTCCACAAAGAGAAATCCCCATCCTTCTCCGCCAACCAGGATAAACAGTTCTATTACTGCTTTGGTTGTGGCGTCAGCGGCAATGCCGTTGGTTTTGTGATGGATCACGACCATGTGGATTTCCCGGAAGCGGTGGAGATGCTTGCTCGCAGAGCCGGCATGCAGGTACCGCGAGAAGCGGGAACCCTTGAAAAGCGAGAGCGGTACGACTCCCTCTATCAGCAACTCGATGCCACCACCAAGTGGTACATGAAGCAGCTGCTCAATCATGACAGCTCCCACAAAGCCAACGCCCACAAAGCCAATGACTACCTGAAACGGCGGGGTCTCGACCAGGCCACCATCGCACGCTTTCAGATCGGCTATGCGCCCCCTGGATGGAGCAACCTGATTCAGGAACTGGGCAACACCCCCGAACGCCTGCGCCTACTATTGGACGCCGGTCTTGTGGTGGAGAACGAAGAAAAAAAATCCACCTACGACCGTTTTCGGGATCGTATCATCTTCCCTATTCGGGATCAGCGCGGCCGGGTGATCGCCTTTGGTGGCCGGGTTATGGGGGATGAAAAACCCAAATACCTCAACTCACCGGAAACGGCAGTCTTCCACAAAGGGCAAGAGCTCTACGGTCTCTACGAAGCTCGACAAGCCAATCGCGAGCTCAGTCAGATTCTGGTGGTAGAAGGCTATATGGATGTGATCGCTCTGGCACAACAGGGGATCAACAACGCTGTCGCAACACTGGGTACAGCAACAACAGCCGACCATCTCAACATCATCTTCAAACATACAAATCAGGTGACGTTTTGTTTTGACGGCGACAACGCCGGTCGTCAGGCCGCCTGGCGCGCTTTGGAAAATGCCATTCCGGCAATGAACGACGGTCGTCAGATAAGATTTCTATTCCTGCCTCAAGGCGAAGATCCAGATTCTCTGGTTCGCAAAGAGGGACCGGATGCATTTCTCGCTCGCCTGAAAGATAAACAGCAGGCGCTCCCCTTTGAAGACTATTTTTTCCGGCATTTTGAGCAGGATATAGACACTTCAACACTAGACGGCAAGGCTCGTTTAGTACACAAAGTAACGCCTTTTATCCACAAACTACCTGAAGGCTCTTTCAAAAGCCTGATGGTCAAACGTCTTGGCGAGCTGAGTGATCTCGGTACTGATGCAGTGTCGTCCATCATCCAAACCAATATTGAGACCAGAACCAACAATATTTCTCAGTTAGCATACAATCACAAGACAGATGACGTTCATCAGAGAGATGATAAAATTACTGAACAATGGTCAAATAGCTACAGCGGAAATATTCAGAGCAAACAGAAGATATTTGTCAGATACCATTCTTCTGATCCCTACAGGAGCAACCGCGCCACCCCGGTTCCGGATATTCAGCTGAGGCCGCAACAGCAAGCCCTCAGAATCCTTCTCGATCGCCCCGACCTCGCCAAAAAGCTTGAGGCCCCGGCCAAACTGATCGTAAGCGATGAAGATACCCGTTTTCTGGTGATGCTTGTTGAGTCACTGGCGCGCAATCCGGTTACAAGTACTTACGGTGTGCTTGGCAGCTGGTACGGCACCCATCTTGGCGACAGGCTACTGGCGCTTATGAAAACCGATATTCCGGTAAATAATGCCGAACAAACCTTTCGTCAGTGTCTGAGACAGCTTTCCAACGAAAAACCCAAACACACAAACGAAATAAACGACATTGAACGCCTGCGCTTGGTTTCTGCGGGTCAAAAACATGGTTGGCTAGAGAGAAAACAGCGAGCACAGCAGGAAAACGACACAAAACACTGATACAATATCTTGAAATCCGGGCTATAGCCCCAATAACATAACTACCCAGTCTTCACATGTTGATACCTACATGTCGCTGGGTGCAAAAAAGCTGCATCGCCTGCAAGGGTGGCAGAGGCAAGGGGAGCCTGATCATTCCTCTCGGTTTATAGAGAACCGGGTTCATATTCGGCGTATAGCATACAGGAAGCCCTGTACGCTATAATTGCCCGCTTATTGTCAATACGTCGGGAACATTTCGCTGTGAAAAGGTCTCGCTGCTAAAGGGTTGATATGTCCGCAAATTCTCAACAACAATCCCGACTGAAAGAACTTATCAGCCGTGGTAAGGAACAGGGTTATCTGACCTATGCGGAGGTTAACGACCATTTGCCGGATGATATTTCTGATCCGGAACAGGTCGAAGACATCATCCGCATGATCAACGACATGGGCATCAAGGTCTTTGAAAGCGCGCCCGATGCCGATGCTCTGCTCCTTGACGAAGATGATAGTTCAACCGATGACGACGCAGCTGAAGAAGCAGCAGCGGCTCTTGCTGCCGTGGAACAAGAAGCTGGTCGCACGACAGATCCCGTACGCATGTACATGCGTGAAATGGGCACCGTTGAACTGTTGACTCGTGAAGGCGAAATTCAGATCGCCAAGCGCATCGAAGAAGGCCAGCGTGAAGTTTCTACTGCACTGGCTCACTTCCCAGGTACCATTGAACTTATTCTGAGCGATTACGAACGCATTCTCGAGGAAGAGAGTCGCCTGAGTGATCTTTTTACCGGTTACATCATCGATCCCGCTGTCGCAGAAGAGTCTGCAGCCAGCAAAGAGAGCGATAGCATCCCTGCCGATGATCTCGAAGAAGACGACGACGATTCCGAAACGGAAGAAAATACGGGTCCAGATCCTGAAGAGGCCAAAATACGCTTCTCTGAACTGGCCAAAGCTCATCACGATGCATTAGTTGCCACCGAGAAACACGGTCGCAAGAGCAATGAAGCTGTTGCTGCCATGGCGGCGACTGCCGAGCTTTTTGTTGCTATCAAGCTGATTCCTCGTATTACTGACCTGTTAATCTTCCGGGTTCGTAACTCTCTGGATCAGATTCGCGCCAACGAAAAAGCGATTATGCAGCTCTGCATCCGTCGCGCCAAACTGCCTCGCAAAACATTCCTGACCGAGTTTCCAGGTAACGAAACCAACCAGGACTGGCTTGATCAGCTGATCGCAAAAAATCCTTCTAACGCAGACGCTCTGAATGCTCAGCGCGTGGAAATTACCCGGGCACTGCGTAAGCTGAAAACCGTTGAAAACGAAATTGGTATACCACTGTCGGATATCAAAGACGTCAATCGTCATATGTCTATCGGAGAGGCTCGCGCCCGTCGCGCCAAGAAGGAGATGGTTGAGGCTAACCTACGACTGGTTATCTCTATCGCCAAGAAGTACACCAACCGTGGTCTGCAGTTCCTGGATCTGATTCAGGAAGGCAACATCGGCTTGATGAAAGCGGTCGACAAGTTTGAATACCGTCGTGGTTACAAATTTTCTACCTATGCTACCTGGTGGATTCGTCAGGCGATCACCCGGTCTATTGCCGACCAGGCGCGCACCATCCGTATTCCGGTTCACATGATTGAAACCATCAACAAACTGAACCGTGTCTCCCGTCAGATGCTGCAGGAGATGGGTCGTGATCCAACGCCGGAAGAGCTGGCAGAGCGTATGGAGATGCCTGAGGACAAGATCCGTAAGGTACTTAAAATAGCCAAAGAGCCTATCTCCATGGAGACGCCGATTGGTGATGATGAAGACTCCCATCTGGGTGACTTCATCGAAGACACCTCCATCAGCTCCCCGATCGACTCTGCCACCTCTGAGGGTCTGCGCGAAGCGACCCGTCAGGTTCTGGGTGGTCTGACGGCGCGGGAAGCCAAGGTGCTGCGTATGCGCTTCGGTATCGACATGAACACCGACCACACTCTGGAAGAGGTTGGTAAGCAGTTCGACGTTACCCGTGAGCGTATTCGCCAGATCGAAGCCAAGGCTCTGCGCAAACTGCGTCATCCGACTCGCTCGGATCACCTGCGTAGCTTCCTGGACGAACAGTAACCACCATCATCGTCCTTCCCGCCTGCGCGGGAAGGACAATTCGGTTATGAAGCTTCTCAAACAAAAAAGGCGACCCTGAGGTCGCCTTTTTTATTGCCGGATCACACGGTCAGGATTATTCCTGCCCCATGTCCTTCATGCTCAGCTTGATGCGGCCACGGTTATCAACATCCATAACCATAACCTTCACCACCTGACCTTCGGTCAGGAAGTCGCTGACGTTGTTCACACGCTCGTCAGAGATCTGCGAGATGTGAACCAGACCATCACGACCTGGCAGAATGCTGACAAACGCACCGAATTCAACGATACGTACAACCTTGCCTTCGTAAATTTTGCCAATTTCCGCTTCCGCAGTAATACCAAACACCTTGTCGTATGCTGCCTGACAAACGTCTTTGTTCTCACCGTAGATTTTCACAACGCCATCGTCGCCGATGTCGATGGAAGCGCCGGTCTCTTCACACAGAGCACGGATAGTAGAACCACCCTTACCGATAACATCACGGATCTTGTCAGGGTGGATCTTCAGGGTCATGGTCATTGGCGCGTTGGCGCTCAGCTCGGGGCGGGACGCTGAAATCACCTTGTTCATCTGTTCCAGAATGGTCAGACGTGCTTCCAGAGCCTGCTCCAGAGCGATCTCCATGATCTCTTCGGTAATACCCTGAATTTTGATGTCCATCTGCAGTGCAGTCACACCTTCAGAAGTACCGGCTACCTTGAAGTCCATGTCGCCGAGGTGATCTTCATCACCCAGGATGTCGGTCAGAATGGCGAAACGACCGCCCTCTTCCTTGATCAGACCCATAGCGATACCGGCCACAGGCGCCTTGATAGGCACACCGGCGTCCATCAGTGCCAGAGAGGTACCACATACGGAAGCCATAGAGCTGGAACCGTTGGATTCGGTAATCTCGGAAACCACACGCAGGGTGTATGGGAATTCTTCGTCAGTAGGCAGCATGGCAGCGATACTGCGACGAGCCAGACGACCATGGCCGATTTCACGACGACCAACGCCACCCATACGACCACACTCGCCTACAGAGTAAGGAGGGAAGTTGTAGTGCAGCATGAATGGATCGCGGGATTCGCCTTCCAGACTGTCGATCAGCTGTGCGTCACGGGCAGTACCCAGAGTGGTGGTGACCAGAGCCTGAGTTTCGCCACGGGTGAACAGGGCGGAACCGTGAGTCCTTGGCAGAACACCCACTTCGATGAACAGGGGACGTACAGTCTTGGTGTCACGACCATCGATACGTGGCTTGCCATCCAGAATGGCGGTGCGGACGTACGCTTTTTCCAGCTTGGCGAACAGGCTGGAAACTTCACTGGCAGCGGGGCCATTTTCAACAGCAAAGTGCTCGATAGCTTCACGACGCAGTTCGGTCAGACCGGTGTTACGCACCTGCTTTTCAACGATAGCGTAAGTGTCCGCGATCTTGCCACCGAAGGCGGCATTGATGGCGCCACTCAGTTCAGCGTTAACATCTGCTGGCAGCCATTCACGCTGAGGCTTGCCCACTTCAGCGGCAAATGCCTTAATCGCCTGAACAGCACCACGGTAGCTTTCCTGAGCAAACAGGACCGCACCCAGCATTTCGTCTTCGGCCAGCTCTTTTGCTTCGGATTCAACCATCAGTACGGCATTTTCAGTACCGGCTACCACCATATTCAGCTCAGAAGTTTTCAGATCTTCGTAGCTAGGGTTGAGCAGGTAGCCACCTCTGGCTTCGTCGAAACCAACACGGGCTGCACCGATAGGGCCGGCAAAAGGAATACCAGAGATAGCCAGAGCCGCAGAAGTTGCGAGCATGCCCAGAATATCCGTATCATTTTTCTTGTCGGTGGAGAGAACGGTGATGATGACCTGAACTTCGTTCATGTAGCCCTTAGGGAACAGGGGACGAATAGGACGGTCGATCAGACGGGAGGTCAGCGTCTCTTTTTCGCTCGGACGGCCTTCACGCTTCAGGAAGCCACCGGGGATTTTACCGGCTGCGTAGGTCTTTTCCTGGTAATGAACGGACAGCGGGAAGAAATCCTGCTCTTCTCTGGCCGAGTGAGCGCCAACAACAGTCGCCAGAACCACCAGATCACCCATGGTAGCCAGCACCGCACCGTCAGCCTGACGAGCAACACGACCAGTTTCCAGAGTGACCTGCTGGCCACCAAATTCAAATGTCTTATGTACAGGTGTCACGATTATTTCCTTCTATGATTCAATCGAACCTGACCGACGAAACGACCTCTTGAGGTGGCAGAAACCACCCGACTGGGATGCAATCCACAAGGCAGATACCTTTCTACAGTGGCGACTATAAGGTTTCTGCCATACAGCTTCCACGCTGCCTTCCGGATTGCACCCGGGCATACAGGTTCGCTATCAGTCAGCTTGATAAGGATGAATCATCTCTATGATCATTCACCCTTATATGTCTCGCATTGGGACACATAACAAAACACCGCCACCGATCCCCGTAATGGGTTGCGGAAGCGGTGTCTGTTCATTGTATCCCTTGAGCCAGAGGCTGCGGGACACAAATCTCATCGGAACACACGTCGTCTCCGATGCTGGTTGTTTCACATGTTGTACAAGCAACAGAATGAAATACTACCAGAAGTTCTGGCTAAAAAAGCCTTAGCGACGCAGACCCAGGCTCTGGATCAGAGCGCGGTAACGCTCAACGTCTTTCTTCTTCAGGTAGTCCAGCTGGCTGCGACGCTGGTTTACCATGCGGATCAGACCACGACGGGAATGATGATCATGGATGTGTGCCTTGAAGTGAGACTGCAGACCTTCGATGTTAGCGGTCAGCAGAGCTACCTGAACTTCAGGGGAGCCAGTGTCGTTCTCGCCACGAGCGTACTTGGCGACGATCTCAGCCTTTTTCTCTACATGCAGAGACATGGTGTAACTCCAATCAAAAATATGCATAAAATCATGGGAATAGCCGTGCATATTAACAGCCACCCCGAATTTCATCACCGCCAGTTATCTGAGGCAACAGCCCGAAGGCACCCCTCAAAGAACAATCCATAGCGCTGAGAAAGCGGTATTCTAAACCTATCTCCCCGATTATTCATCCCACATTTTATGCAGGTATGTAACGGGTTATGCCGGCATGTAACGGGAAATGCTCAGGATGCGCGGTTTGCTATCAGACGACGAGGTGCGATAAGACCATCATCCTGCACTTCACCGATACCCAGAAAGACATTGGATGAGCCCTCTACCAACCGGTAGATACGCACAAGACCCGATGTCGGCGCACGGGATACCTGCACCGGCTGCCCCTGATTGATGAAATCAGCACTGACATCACCCAGCAGTACCGCCGGCCAGTGGCTAACAGCAGAGTCCTGAGGCAGCAGGAGATTATCCAGTGCCCCATGACCGCCGTTATCGCGAATCTCTTCCAGCTGCTCCAGCGTGTAAGACTGCGCCTCTTCATAGGGACCCGCTTTCAGGCGACGAAGTTCCGCAACATGCGCGCCACAGCCTAACATTTCGCCAATATCCTCAACCAGATTGCGGATATAGGTGCCTTTGCTGCAGTCGATTTCCAGCACCAGCTCATCACCGCGAAACTCAATCAGAGTCAGGCGATAGATGTTCACTTTACGGGCCGGACGCTCGATCTCGATACCGGCACGGGCGTACTCATAGAGAGGCTTGCCTTTGTGCTTGAGGGCCGAGAACATGGAAGGCACCTGCTCGATCGGGCCCCTGAACTGAGCCAGAATCGGCTCAAGATCTGATTCGGTCACGGCGACCGGACGCTCAGCAACAACCTCACCTTCGGCATCACCGGTAGTGGTGCGAATACCCAGCCTGGCCGTGGTGCGATAGCTCTTGTCAGAGTCCAGCAGGTACTGGGAGAGCTTGGTCGCTTCACCCAGACAGATCGGCAGTACGCCGGTAGCCAGAGGATCAAGGCTGCCGGTATGACCAGCTTTGGCCGCGCCATACAGACGCTTAACCTGCTGCAACACGTTATTGGACGAGCCGCCAATAGGCTTGTCTACGATCACAATTCCGTTAACAGGACGACCACGAAAACGACGGGACATTACTTTTCCTCCGACTCTTCATCCTTCGACGCAGAGGAGGCATCAATCTCCCGCGCCTTTTCAATCAGGGTTGAGAGGTGACGGCCACGCACCAGGCTCTCGTCGTAACGGAAGCGCAACTGCGGCGTAAAACGCAGACGCATACGATGGGAGAGTTCGGTACGCAGAAAACCGGATGCTTCAGTCAGCAGACTGACAGCCGCACTCGTCTCTTCCTTGCTATCCAACCCCAAAAAGGTGACGTGGACAGTGGCAAAGGACATATCCCGACTCACCTCAACGGCACTCACGGTTACCATTCCGAGGCGGGGATCTTTCATATCCCGCTGCAGGATTTTTGCCAGCTCACGCTGGATCTGTTCACCTACACGCTGGGTTCTACTGAATTCTCTTGGCATAGTTCGATTCTTCTGACAAACGGCTCTGAGCGCCTCTCAGTCCTGAGCGACCCTCAGCCCTTAACGACCTTTCAGCCCTTAGCGCAAAACGGATCCTGAACGGATCAAAGCGCGCATCGGAAACATGCAGACAAAAAAGGCGCGAAGAAAGAGGCTGATCACCCCTTGCCGCGCGCCTTTCCATTTCACAACTGTGTCAGGCTGCAAACAGCCTGACACAATTACCGAACGGCGATTACAGAGTCCGCTGAACCTCAACAGACTTGTAAACTTCGATCTTGTCGCCAACTTTGACGTCATTGTAGTTCTTAACACCGATACCACACTCGTAGCCGGTACGAACTTCGTTGACATCATCCTTGAAACGACGCAGGGATTCCAGCTCACCTTCGTAGATAACCACGTCTTCACGCAGTACGCGGATGCGCTCGCTGCGGAACATGATACCTTCGATAACCATACAGCCGGCAACCGCACCGATCTTAGGTGCACGGAAGACGTCACGAACGTCTGCCACACCGACGATCTGCTCACGGAATTCCGCTTTGAGCATACCGGTCAGCGCCTGCTTCACATCGTCGATGATGTCGTAGATTACGCCGTAGTAGCGCAGATCCAGACCTTCGCCTTCAACGATACGACGGGCACTTGCGTCAGCACGGACGTTAAAGCCAACCAGAATCGCGTTGGAAGCCAGCGCCAGGTTCGCGTCGGTTTCGGTGAGACCACCTACGCCGCCGAAGATAACCTTAACATCCACTTCCTCGTTGCCCTGCTCGTGCAGTGCCGTCG
The DNA here is from genome assembly GCA_947040555.1 of uncultured Oceanospirillales bacterium. GTDB lineage: Bacteria > Pseudomonadota > Gammaproteobacteria > Pseudomonadales > Endozoicomonadaceae > Sansalvadorimonas. The sequence continues at coordinate 33,390 of CAMRBW010000022.1, forward strand.
TTATCGCTTCCAGAGAGCCGCGCACGTCGGTCTTCAGAACCACCTTCAGAGTGCGCTTCTCATTGGCGCCCATGTCCTTGAACATGTTCTCCAGCTTGGCGGCCTGAGCACGGGCCAGCTTGATCTCACGGAATCGACCCTGACGGAACATGGCGATTTCACGGGCTTTACGCTCGTCCTGTACCGCCTGCATGTCGTCACCGGCTTCTGGCGTGCCATCAAGGCCCAGAATCTCAACCGGAATGGAGGGGCCCGCTTCGTCGATAGGCTTGCCGTTTTCATCCAGCATCGCACGGATACGACCGAATTGCTGACCAACCAGCACGTTGTCGCCTCTGCGCAGGGTACCGGCCTGAACCAGTACCGATGCCACAGGACCACGACCTTTATCCAGACGGGATTCGATAACCACACCCCTGGCCGGACCATCAGCAACAGCGCTCAGTTCCAGAACTTCGGATTGCAGCAGAACCGCTTCCAGCAGCTCGTCGATACCCTGACCCGTGTGTGCGGATACACTGATGAACTGCGTGTCACCACCCCATTCCTCAGGAATAACATTGCGAACAGCCAGTTCGTTCTTCACACGATCAGGATCAACGCCTTCCTTATCGACCTTGTTCACGGCAACAACCAGTGGAACGCCAGCGTCCCTGGCGTGCTGAATGGCTTCCTCGGTCTGTGGCATCACGCCGTCGTCCGCAGCAACCACCAGAATAACGATGTCGGTCGCCTTGGCACCACGGGCACGCATGGCGGTAAAGGCCGCGTGTCCTGGCGTATCCAGGAAGGTGATCATGCCACGGTCGGTGGTTACGTGGTAAGCACCGATGTGCTGAGTAATACCACCCGCTTCGCCGGATTGAACCTTGGCTTTACGGATGTAGTCCAGCAGGGAAGTCTTACCGTGGTCAACGTGACCCATAACGGTAACAACCGGTGCACGGGACATCGCTTCACCGATATTCTGAGCAACGGCATCCTGCAGGGAGTCTTCCAGTGCGTCCGCGTTGACCAGCTTGACCTTGTGACCCATCTCTTCAACTACGACTGCCGCAGTCTCCTGATCGATCACCTGGTTGATGGTCACCATGGTGCCCAGCTTGAACATGTACTTGATAACTTCAGCCGCTTTAACCGCCATCTTGTTAGCAAGATCACCAACGGTGATTGTTTCTGGAATGGCAACTTCACGCACCACCGCAGCCGTTGGCCTGGTGAAACCGTGCTGTTCAAATTCCTTGCTCTTCAGTGGCTTGCGACCCAGTGGCTTGCGTGCGCCGCCACGATCATCACGGCCACCGCGGCCCTTGCTACGACGACGATCACCATCATCGAAGCTCTTTTCGTCACGACCGCCTTTCTTCTTGGCGGCAGCCGGTGCTGCGCGACGACGACGACGATCATCATCGGAAGGTGGTGGCGGTGGCGCATCGGCACCCGCAGAAGGTGCAGGACGGTCATTGCGCGGCGGCTGGCGACGCTGATCAGCAGCAGCACCAGCAGTAGCAGTAGCAGCAGCAGCAGCACCTTCAGGCTTGCGACGTGCATCTGGCTGACGACGGGTATCGTCTTCACTGCGACGCACGTTGTCACGACGACGCTCTGTAGAAGGTTGCCCTTCCTTACGACGATCACCTTCACGACGCTTCTTGTCAGCGTCAGCGCCGGTTTTGGCCTTGACTTCTTCCTTCACGTAGGTCTGCTTTTTACGCACTTCTACGTTAACAATTTTGTTCTTGCCACCGCCGGCCACTTTCATTTGGCTGACAGTTTTGCGCTTCAGGGTAACTTGCTTTGGCTCTGCATCAGCCGGCAAGGTAGACACATCTACGCCACCCTTGTGGGTATTGCGCAGGTGCGCCAGCAACGCTGTTTTTTCAGTATCAGAAACTGCCTGATCACCACGTTTGTGAGGTAAACCGGCATCGCTCATCTGCTTAAGCAAGCGTTCCAGCGGAGCTCCGACCACCTCGGCAAGTTGTTGTACCGTTACATCTGCCATAAAACTTCTCCTCTCAGTGGCCAGCTCAGTTCTGTTCCCCGAACCAGCAGATATTCCTTGCCTTCATAATCAGCTCTGCAGCTTTCTCAGAGTCAAGGCCTTCGATACCTTCCAGATCATCAGTTGCCTGCTCAGCCAGCTCTTCGAGGGTTTTGACACCCTTGGCAGCCAGCTCATAAGCCAGGTTTTCTTCCAGCCCTTCAAGACCCAGAAGATCTTCCGCTGGCTGAACACCACCAAATTTCTCTTCCCGGGCAATGGCCTGAGTCAATAGACGATCTTTAGCACGCTGACGCAGCTCATTGGCCACTTCTTCATCAAAACCATCAATTCCCATCATCTCTTCAACGGGAACATAGGCAACTTCTTCCAGGCTGGTGAAACCTTCACTGACCAGAGTACGGGCCAGATCAATATCAACATCCAGATGTTCAACAAATACCTGAGCCTGACGATCGGTCTCCTTCATCTGCTTCTCTTCAGCCACAGATTCAGTCATCACGTTCAGGTTCCAGCCGGTCAGTTCCGCTGCCAGACGCACGTTCTGACCACCACGACCGATGGCCTGAGCCAGGTTGTCTTCAGCAACCGCCAGATCCATGGTGTGGTTGTCTTCATCGATAACGATGGAAGCCACTTCCGCAGGCTGCATGGCGTTGATAACAAATTGAACCGGATTATCATCCCACAGCACGATATCGACGCGCTCGTTACCCAGCTCATTGGAGACCGCCTGAACGCGGGAGCCGCGCATACCGACACAAGCACCAATAGGATCAATACGGCCATCGTTGGTCTTGACGGCTATCTTGGCGCGGGAGCCCGGATCACGCGCCGCAGCACGGATTTCGATCACCTCTTCAGCAATCTCGGGAACTTCCAGACGGAACAGCTCAATCAACATTTCCGGACAGATACGACTCAGCATCAGCTGAGGACCACGATTTTCTTCGGAAATGGAATGTAGCAGAGCACGAACATGGGAACCCATGCGGAACATTTCGCGAGAGATCGCCTGATCCTTGCGCATGACCGCTTCGGCATTGTTGCCCAGGTCCACGATAAAACTGTCGCGGTTTACCTTCTTGATAGTACCGTTGATCAGCTCACCGAGTTTTTCGCGGTAAGAATCAACCATCTGACGACGCTCGGCTTCACGCACTTTTTGTACGATGACCTGCTTGGCAGTCTGGGCAGCTATTCGGCCAAAAACGATGGAATCAATAGGCTCTTCCCAGACATCACCGATCTCAAGGGCTTCATCCTTCTCTTTTCCTTCGTCCAGAGTCAGGTGGGCACCAGGGATCTCAAAATCTTCATCCGCAACCACAGTCCAGCGACGGAAGCTGTCGTACTCTCCGGTCGATCGATCAATCGCCACGCGAATATCTATTTCATATTCGTAGCGTTTTTTTGTTGCCGTCGCCAGGGCGGTTTCCATCGCCTCGAAGATCACTTCCGGCGGTACACCCTTTTCGTTGGAGACGGATTGAACCACCAACAGAATTTCTTTGCTCATGCTCTGCCTCGCGTATCGCTAAACCGGTTCTTCCCTTTCGGACCCACGCACCCCTGATGTGACCCGCAAGTGTATACAGAGGCTCGCGGGCAGGCATCAGAACTGCGGTATCACATTCGCTTTCTCAATAGTATCAATAGGAAAGAGGTACTCATGATCGTCACACATGATAATCACTTCATCGCCTTCAACCCCAGAGATGACTCCCCGGTACTTGCGCCGCCCTTCAAAGGCCACACGCAGGCGCATATCCACTCGGCTTCCTGTCAACGCTACATACTGTTCCAGCGTAAAAATCGGTCGATCCATGCCCGGTGAAGATACCTCCAGGGTGTACTCACCTGCGATAGGATCTTCAACATCGAAAACAGCACTCAACTGACGACTGACTGCTTCACAGTCTTCCAGACCGACACCATTCTCTCGATCAATAAACACCCGTAAAAGTGTCTGTTTACCATGTAAAACGAACTCAATTCCCCAAAGTACACAACCCAGTGACTTCACTATGGGGGCCACGAGCTCGTTCAGTATTTCCAGTTTGCCTGCCACTTACAACGTCCTCGCACCGACAATTTCAAGTGCCGTACAATATTGCAGTGTTGCAATTTCGCAATGAACACCCAACCGGTCGTCGGGCGATTATCATCATACGGCAGCAATAAAAAATGGGCTACAAAGCCCATCCTCGACGGGTGTCGCCTGGCGATCAGGTCAACCGGAGACACCCAAAGCCAGATCTTCGTCTGGCCTCCTTTGATACATCGGAGCTGTTTACTTGCCCCGAATGCTGCTCCCAGCTCAATCCGCCTGAGAACAGATAATGTTCTTTAATCTTAATCCTATATAACAACCCGAATCAGCAGGACTATCCTGATTTTTCAAAATCATAGCAAAAGGCCCCTTCTCGAGGGGCCTTCCTTAAAAATTGGTAGCGGGGGCCGGATTTGAACCGACGACCTTCGGGTTATGAGCCCGACGAGCTACCAGACTGCTCCACCCCGCACCAAAAACTTTCCTGATCACATTACCGGGATTTACTTTATGGTCAAACATGTTTCAGGATCAGACCAAAAAACCACTCCGATAACATCGGCATCACTTATTGATGCCTTTCAAACTGGTGCCCAGGGCGGGACTTGAACCCGCACGAGCATAGCTCACCACCCCCTCAAGATGGCGTGTCTACCAATTCCACCACCTGGGCAAACAATCTTCCCTAATTTGGAGGATTGACCAGCAGATCCAGCTTAACCAGCCTTCTCTTCCGCAGTCACTCCATCAGAAGACGACGCAGAGTCTACCACAACAGATTCCGAAGAATCTACTGCAAAATTACCCGCTGCTGAAACTTCTACAGTTACCGCTGGTGCGGTCACAGGAACGACTGGTGTTTCAGTTACAACTGGAGCGGCTTCCACAACAGCGGCTGGAGCTTCTTCAACTACAACAGCTGTTTCTACAACTGGGGCGGCTTCCACAACGGCGGCTGGAGCTTCTTCAACTACAACAGCTGCTTCTGCAACGGGAGCGGCTTCAACTACAACGGCTGCTTCTGCAACGGGAGCGGCTTCAACTACAAC
>CAMRBW010000023.1 GCA_947040555.1 uncultured Oceanospirillales bacterium
AAGTTCATCTCGGCTGAAAGTTCCAGTCTTAACGAGTTCACACAACCTGAAGCCAAGCTGAATGGTCTGCGTTGTAGTAATCAGCTTCAGCGAATAGCATTCATTAGTGAGAAGATGCTGATTGATAAGATGTTAGATCCCTCTGTGTTTCGACGGCTGGAGCACATGAAACGACTGCCCGTTCCCTCTTCGGAAGGTCCCTGCCTGATTGATAACGAAATACTGGAACAGCGATCAACAGATCGCTTGCCTGATGAGCCTGTCTTGACCATTGATTTTGTTACCAGCAACGACTGGTTTCGTTTGCTGTTCGGCGGCATCGGATTGAATGAGCGGGGAGGGATTGAATTCCAACCCGGTTGTCTCGATAACCTTAAAGATTGCCATCAATTGATTTTGAAAAATGCGCCCTGGGAAAATCCTCGCTTTGTACAAAAATTGGCAACGGTATTCAGAGAAGGGCGTTTTGAGGCCAATAATAAGGAAATAAAACTGCCGGAAAACCTGACATTCACTAAAGAGCAGGTAACAAAAGATCAGTTGAGTGAAAAATTAAAAGAAAGGTGTGCTGACCAGAACCAATTCAGCCAAGAGGCACCCATTGTTTTTATAAACCAAAATTCCCTGTCAGCACTTCAAAATAATCATTGTATCGAAAACTCAAAGGTTGTGAGTAAAAATTTAGTGCATTCGTTAGTGTCGAATACCAGTCAGCTGGTTATTACCGGAAAACTGACGCATCACCAATGGTTGTGGCTCTTGGATCAGCTTAAAAAATTACCGGACAATAGACCACCGTTGTTTCGAGAACTTGAGGCGTCGGTGTATCAGCAGATAATTAAGCCAGTTGCCAATGGAACCCCAAGCAGTGTTCCCTACAATTATTGGCCAAATGACACTGATTCAGTGGCGTCAATGCTACAAACTATTGAAATGACCAGCCAGAATCAGATGACGTTTAAGTGTCATGATACTGAAGTGATGGAACACCTAAGAAAAGGCAATCCGGTTGTTTTCCATGGGGTAGAAAATTATCCGAAGATGAATGGATTGGAAACGCTGTTAGCCAGACCTGTGCCCTATGTATTTATTCAAGGTCAGAAAATAACGCTACCCAATGCCCAGGTCAGTTTTGTCCGTACAGGAGAAACAACCAGAAAGGCGTTAGACCTTTCACCCGTTATTAAAGCAGTTATCAAGCCCTGCCCTAAGCCCCCTTGCACCACTGAATTTTATCCAAAAGCTCATAAGATTTATGATATATTAATGAGCTTGTCGCCATCGCCAACAAACAGTTACCCTCCCAGTCCGCCTTGGCCAAGGGAAGAGTTCATCTCATTATTTCTAAAACAAATAGAAATAGAAAAAAAATTTGAAAAGCTATACACTGAACCGACCTACAATTATCGTGCATTAAAAGTATTAGTCGGAAAAATGTATCGACGAGATCCTGAAGTTTATGGTTTTTTAAAGTACACGCTTGCTAATACATTTAAACCATATCCAGAAAAATCAACTTGCATTAATGACCCATTGATTCGATGGCTAAGAAAGCACCAGGAATTAACTACTGATAAAATACGGAATAGCTTTTGGCATCTAAGATCATGCTTTACCATGGAATTGAAATTGGAAAAATACTTCCCCACTGAATTTAGTTGCTCACCAACTGATAAAGCTATTTATGCATTACTACTATACATAAGAGAAGTTGTTCAAGAAGAAGCGAGTATCTCTACAATTGAAAAACTCATCAAAAAACTTAGTGGTGGAATCTCTGACTTTCCTAGAATAGAGAAATTAACGGTCTACCATTACAACAGCGATGTTTTCTCCTCTATCGGGTATGCCTTATTTATGACAAATGGGCTATTAATAAATAATTTGGCAATTCCTTACAGCACCTTTAGCATTATTAGAGATTTGAAACATAAGTTAAGGTGGACTCTTGATAAAGGTATAGATAAAAAAATTACATTAGTTCGTAATCAATTAGCAACTCTGTATACCAATGATAATCTCCCCGATAAGCTACAGGATTTACCTCAAGCAATTGTTAACGGACAAAAACATAAATATATTTCCCAACAGCGACGTTTATTTAAATTAAGTAACCGTATAAACCATACGCCTGTTGTTTTTCTCCAGGGAGAGGCCGGTGTCGGTAAAACCTTTATGGCTGGTGAAGTCGCCAAACTGCGAGGCCAGCCACTCAAAACCATTCAGTTTGGCCGGCACACCACCATGGAAGCGTTAATGGGGCAGCAGGAATTGGAACCGGTCAAAACAATAACAGCACCAGATGAAGAGCAGGGTATCGATCATCGGACCTGTTTAAAAAAAGGTGCGTTGTTTGAGTGGCTGGAAAATCAGGAACCTCCGTTACTACTGATTGATGAAGCCAACCTGGCCTCCGAGGAAGTATTGAAGGCGCTTCTGGGCACGCTGAAAAATGAACCGCCGATTATCTGTTATCAAGGGAAAGTCTATAAGCTGACAGACAAGCACCGCATCATTCTCACCGGCAACCCGGACTGTTACCCCGGTCGCCATTCATGGATTATTGCCAAACAGAATGTACCCATATTTTATTACCACCCCATGGATAGCCAGACGATTAAAGAGGATATTATAAAGCAGGATCTGCCAGAACGGTGGCCGGATGATTTGAAAAATCATGCCTGTGAGGCCGTATTCACCCTGTACAAAAACTATCAGGAACACTTTCCGGGCGAACCGTTAACGCCACGGGACCTGAAGGATTTACTGGCCATACTGAAACAAATAATACGCTATCAACCAGACAGTGAAAATGTCACCGAAGCCATGGTGAATGCCTTGGTCTGGAGAGCCTTTTCAGATTGCCTGGCCGACGCTCTTGATGCAGGAAATCAGTCACACCTTGACGAAATACGCCTGAACTATAACCAGCAGTTCTCCTCGATGGACGACAGTGTTTTAAAAGGAGTGAATGAAGCGGCCGGTCAATTCACTGACAAACTCCAGAAGAAGTACCCGGATGCAGATTTCACTACCAAAAAAACCAGGGAGCTGAGTGACCACTACTGGCAGTTTCTTGATAAAGGAAACCTTGGCAGAAAGGCACTCTTGGTTGAAGGTCCGGCCGGCTGGGGCAAGGATTTTATTCTGGACAAGGTGCTCCAGCAATGGCATGAGGATAAAGGCACTGCCTTTGAACATATTAATGCCAACCCGAACCAATGGGACCTCCTGGTAGAAAAAGTCCACAAGGCCATGAAGAGCGGTACGGTTATTGCCATCAGTGAACTCAATCTGATTCCGAGCCATTATCTGGAGAGCCTGCTCAACACCATTTTGACGGAACCGGCCACTGAAGGCTTCAAGATTATCGCCACCATTAATCCAGTGAGTTTCGGTGGTCGCTCACCGCTCAGTGATGCGTTAAAAAACCGCTTCAGCCGATACACCGTATTGCCCTTTTCCCGTGCAGAAATGGTAGAAATGCTGGCCAGGGTGCCGAGGATCAATCCTGATTTGCCGGGTTGGCTGGCAGAGCAGATTGATCAATTATCCATGCAACTGGAGAGATGTAAAAGTCCCGTACGGTTGAGCCGCAGCATTGCACTCCGGCTGGTCGAGAAGTTGAATAAGCAGCCTAAAGCTGGCTGGATATCGGTATTTAACGAGTCTTGCTATCTGGCCAAGCGCTCATTAGAATTGCTACAGGGGGCAGATAAACAACTGAAGAAATCTGGCCCCAATCAAAAAAACAAGCTTTGCAGGGTGGGCAGTGGTGCACAAGCGAAGCTTGATGGGGTTTTACCCATTACTATTGATGGCAACACCACTAAATCAGTTGATTACAAACTGGATCAACTGTTTTCCAGTCTTCGGTTACACCCACGTGATTACCGTCTCCAGCTTTATAAGCTTCAATTCAGTAAGGATTCAGTGGCGGCATTATTGTTGAATAGTAACGGGCAAGTGCAGACACCGGTTCCACAGTTGCGCCCATGGCCAAAAAACCATCATTCTGTTGCGTTGGAAATGGATGAAGTGCTGGGACGATATTCAGTAAAGGCTGATGGCAACTGGCATGCTTTACCTGGCGTTACCCCTCAGGATCAGTTAACCATGCTGCGCCCTGAAAATGCGTTTAATATTAGCTACAGTCCGGAAACCAATCAGTGGCTGGTTCAAAGCAAGGCACCACAGGAACAGGCCCCAAAACATGATCACTGGATCACCACTGACTTTGTGATTAAGCCTCAATATTATTTATTGGAAGATTTACGGTCACCTGAATGCTTGTCAACCCAGCCAGATAATGACCACTTACTGGATGCTAGTATTCGTCAAAAATTAAAAGAGGCTCTTTTCGATAATAGAAAAAATAACCGAAACTTTAATGAGTTAAAGAAAATCGACTCACTGGCCAATGCAAAGAAAAAAATACTGGCACTGAAAAAACTGTTTAAATACTTTCAAAGTGACGAGGATGTAAAAGGGGAGGATCTGGAGTTATTAATTAATATCATAAGGGAGGAACAGGGTGTATGCCGTCACCGAAGCTGGTGTTTTCAATTACTCTGCGAATATTGGGATATTCCATGCCGTATTGTAGACAACCAATGCCATAATTATCCGGAAGTGAGTTTTGACGGTGGCAATATTTGGTATCGAATCGAACTTGGCGGAGGGAGTAATAAAAACGGTAGCATAGAAATCCTAAGCGCTGATTTTCCTAATCACATCGGTGGAGGAGAATCAGAATCAGCCAAAAAATGGTGGCATTCACTATCATCAAATGCATCTGGAAATTATGATAATTCTAAACGGGTTCAAATGCTCAAGGCTATTATCTGTTTAAAAAACAACCAACAGATATCTAGTGAGTATCTCAATGAATTCAAAAAAACTCGGTCGTATTGGTTTAGTTGTGAAAAGGCTAATCCGGGCAAATATCAGTGGGAAATGTGGGGTTCGTTGCTGCAGATCTTCATTCACTCAGGTTTTTTTCAGCATTACTGTGACAATGACTTCACTAATCTTCTGAATGAAACCATCGATTTAATTGATCCAAGCGTGTGGCCCGAAAATATATTTATTGACGAGACGCTTTGCTCATTCTCAAGGCTTTCAGAGAAAAACGACGAAGATAAAAAATATCTCAACTGGTTATTTAAATTATGTGAAGAACATGAACATATTCAGCCAGTTATTTTTTCATTGATGGCAAAATATTTACGTAAACATGGGGAGGTAGACTATGGCGATTTGATCCGTGAAAAATTATACAGACGTGAACTTCCAAAAATAGAATTTAAAAGATTCGATCAGTCTAAACAAATCTCACGTCAGCCAAACCAAGCACTAAAGAAAATAGTAACCAACATGCCCATTAATAAAAAACTGCAAAATCTACTGGTCGATATCAGCATTGATCGATCCTTTTCCAGTACACCAAAGGAAAATACAGAAATAGATATTGGGCGACTGACTAGTAAGTTACCTGCTTTTGTTGAGAAAAAAGTTATTCACAAAAGCAAACGGATTATTCTGGACCTGTGCGCCGACACTAACTATAAAATAATGAGGAATATTATAGAATCTGTTATGTCAAATCTGCTGAATTTTGAAGTAATTGTAAAAAAGAACAAAGGGTATTATCAAATATATCAGATATTTATAGCCTGGTTACTGCGTTATGGAGAACAAGAAAATATCCATTATTTATATTCGGATTATCGTAAAGGTTTATTTTTGGATACAGCTGACACAGCATTAACCGATGGCTTTTTACAGTGCATTTCAGCAATGCGCATTGATCGGACGGATAATCCTGAAGGTTTATCTGCCTCTGCAGAGATCATTCGCAAGCATTTTCAGGCACCTGAATCTGTGGTTCTTCAGGGGGACACTCTTCTCACCTTGTGTGACGAATTTCTGGAGCAATTGCTCGATGTGCTACAGGGTTTACCCATGAGTTAATGCTGTGAATCATGGAAGTTGTAGTGAATTAAGCTAGAAACATGTGCCTTGAGCAGTCTTTATTGCCAACCATGAGCATGATCACCGCCCGCACGACGGAAGATTTTGGTACAGCATGGTGGTTTTGAACTTTCCTATCTGCTGGATGTCTTACTTTCCGAGGGATGTAGAGCATTTCTGACTGGTGCGTAAGCCCTGTGGCCATACCCGTTGAACTGGATGATCAACCGGTTCGCGAATTCGGCTGTTTTACGGGAGATCTGGAGGCCATGGCTGACTGGCTGGTCAAATTGTGGACATGGAGCCTCCCATCAGGTTTGCAGGCTTCCAGTATCCGGATCAAATAGCGAGATGGTAGATGGTGTTCCCCGAGCGCTGACTTTGATTCGGTCTATGGCACAGGCATGAACAGTGGTATCTTCCCATTGAAAAAGAATTCATTAATGGCTCATTCACCCTGGATTTGGAAGAATGTAATGGTTCCCCCTATGGTTATTTACAGGTTCAGTGTTCCCTCACGGTAGCCTTTTCTCATAATTTCTCCTGCCCATTGCCAAGCCTCGGGATTTTCTTTGACGGCCAATGAAACAATTGACCATTTATTTCTTAATCGTTCACTCGCAAATTCTAATGTGCGATAAGAGGAACCTATTGCTGCGCGAGCGACTTCTTCATCATCCCTCAGGCGTTTACTGGCATATTTAAAAGATGAATAGTTGGCTTTTATAGCTTGTAATGCCATGTTTTTATCGTTTTTAACTGCTGAACCTAGGAGCTCAAAGAAGGAGGAAGAATGCCAGAACTTACGCACCAGTCGGCTGGTAGTGGTTTTCGTTCGCTTACAACTGTGTGTCAGCTCGTTTTCACTGCACAATTTTCGTTTTTTTGAGCGGGTATGGTCGCTCACAGAGTGCTTTTTCCAATCGTTTGATCGTGTATTTTGACTCGGTGGGTCTAAGTCATCACTGGTGCGTAAGCCCTGGGAAGAATGCAGGCGGCTAGGGTTAGATTGAGTAACTTTCCACCAAAATTCCACATTGTTCTTTAATTTCTTACCGACGAAGCACAAGGAAAAAATCGCTCTATTTATTGCTGCCAGGGCGATCTGCTCATTTTCACGAATGTCCTCACTGCCGTACTTTAAACAAGCGGAGTTTGTCTTAAAGGTCTCACACATAAAATAAAAATTATTTTTCAGTCTGTTGCTGGCATGTTTCAATGGCAAACAGTGCCTTATGCTATGGGATCCTTTGTATTTCATACCGATGGCAGCCAGAACCATATCAGGATTATCTTGTATATCTTTAGAGGCGAACTCGAACAATTCCGCTTTCTCGCGAACAGCGCGCAGGACGAAGTCTTCGTTATTTTTCAGCCGTTTAGTGGCATGCTTCAGCAACTTATCGTTAGGATTTTTCTGTATGGCATTCAAAACCGTTTCTGCATCATCCCTTAGCCGTTCACTGACAAATGGTAATGCTCCACCATCATTTCTTAACGCCTCTATTTGATATGTTTCATCATCTTTAAAGCGGTTACTGGCAAACTGGATGGTACGACCACGCTTTGAGATTGCACACCTAACAAAGCTTTCTGTATCTTTAAGGCTGTCACCGGCAAATGCGAAGGCATCCGGGGTTCTGTTTATGATCTTCCATACCCGTTTTTCGCAGTTTTTCATTGGATCCGGGGCATATTTCAGCGCCATGCCGTTCTGCTCCAGAGCGATCGTGGCCAGCTTTTCATCCACCCACTCCCGGGGGATTGCCCGGATGACTTCCCAGTTCTGTTGAACAGCCTTTATGAAGAATTTTTTATCCTGAAATAATGCCTGATAGTCGCCGGATACCAGAGGTTTGGCCTTATCCGGGTCAACCAGTAACAACAGGTGCAGCCCTTCTTTTGTATCCTCAGGGAAGAAATCGGATAACTGTCTGCCAATAACTTCCGGCGCCATATCTTTAGCGGCTTCAGCAAATTGAATGAGCGAGTTGTATTGAGGGCAATTTTCCAGAACATATGATAGTGCTCCATAATAACCACTCGCTTTGTCATAGGCTTGTAAAAAGATAATAAATTTAAAAGCCCATTCATTTATTTCCTGAAAACGGTCATCATGCAGTCGCTTGTGTAATACGGTGGAATTCCAGCAATCAGTTGCATAATCAAGACATGTGTTGTCAAAAATCACATCGAAGTTACAAATTTTAGCCAGCACATTCATTGCTTTGATAAAATCTGCCTGCATTATTCCTACGCTCGGCAGGTATGAGTACTCAATAACGATGTCGCCAATGTTTTCACGGAAAGTGATGTCCGGTTTACTTTTTCCTCCTCCTAACGACAAGGCTCTTAGCGTCTGCGCTATGAACCAGAGTCGTTTGAGCTTACCCTGATAATAACTTTCTTCAAGGTTCAGATTGTCGGAAAACTTTATGCGCAGGATGTTTTTTTTACCGCCTTCAGCGGTTTTCAACATTTCTAAAACTGCCTGATGGGTGCCAAGATCTAAACAAACAATCAAAGCACCAGGCATATTAAGAACCTTGGTGGTATTTAGGTCGAAGTTGTTTCTAATAGTCCTTTCAATCGCCTCATTTAACAATGAGTCCGCTGGACAGCTCACGGTAAAATCCACAAGTTCGAGAGGGCAACTTGTCTCGTGTATTTGACCCGAACCTGAACCAAGAGCCACAGGAGCCAGAGCCTTTACAAACCGTTTATGAACAAAATAGATAAGGTCATGCAGGCTTTGGATGTCCTTGTTCCCGTCTGGCTGATGCAAAACCTGCAGTAACTCCCGTAGCTCTCGACTGGTGTCCAGCCAGTTGTTGAAGCTTTCAGGCTCCTGGCGAAACAGGTTGGCAGAAATGGCATTGAGCATTATGGAAACCCGGCTGCTGACATTCTTATCTAATTGGCTGAGAGTGGTTTGCAACTCATCCAACTCATCAAGCCATGACGCTATTTCCTGATTGTTGGAACGATCAAGCTTCAGGAACATTTGATAGCCACTGAGAAATGCACCAGCCTCTGCCAGTAGTGACTCAGTCTCTTCTCTCAGCCGTTGAAAGACCTCCGTCCTCCGGGGCGACATGCTCAACTGCACACAACGCTCAGGAGACAGGCAGAGGTGCAGGACACGATCGGATCCATAAAACTCAAGCAATCGCATGTTTTGCTGATTCAGCCATTGGAATCCGGTATCCGGACTGATGAAGACAGGTTTTTCCGGGACGGGCAGTGGCGTTTTCAATAACTGGTCGTAATCTGTCCCGTCTGCGTTATCCATGGCTCTATGGAAGCTTTCAGACTGATCGTCCCTGAGCAGGTAAGCGCCGGAGCCATCCCGGAACCGTCCGGCAACCAGTGTCACCGTCTTTTCTGACACCTTCCTGACTTTTTCATACTGATCACTTCCTGCCAACAAAAAAGGCTTTTTGGCCGCACCTAGAGTGATAGAGACATGGTTGCCGTCGCTCCCGTGTTTGAATACAAAGCCACCGGCTTTCGACAGGCAGCCTGGTTCAAGCATCCAGTCATAGCCATGATCCGCGTAGAGAACAGCGCCTTCAGGAAATGACTGTGTCACGTTTTTCTGACCGACTAGATATAATATTCCGCTGCACAGGCCGTCGCCGGCCAACTCGCCGGTAACCACGCCGTCTTTTGGCGCCGCCATTGAGAAGCTCATAGCGCCAGCCAGCTGGGTGATGGGGCGTACCTGCAGCAGATACAGCAAACCCTCGTGATCAATGCCAAACTCCACATCCACAGGACAGAGCAGTAGGTTTTCCAGTTTTTCGATGGATTGATACAGTGCTGTTAACTGGGAACGGGTCAGTTTCTGATTGGTGTCGTGAGCCTGATTCTTTTCTACTTCAGCAAAGCCCTCCCCCCCTTCTGTACCTTTCAGAGAAAAACATTTCTGAAAGTCACCCGGGGTAAACTTGGGCTCGAATAACACGGCCTGACGTTTTAAATCGTAGCGATGGGGGGTTATCCCGGCCAGTCCCGCCACAGCGCCTTTAGGCTGGCCGGGGACGTATGCAATACGCACGGTATTATCCTGCAGCGATGCATAGCTCTTGACGACACCGCCGAATTGGCAGTCAATACACTGCTGAAGAATAATGGCCATAGGTTGGGGTACGCCTTGGGTACAAACCTCTGGCTGGTAGGCTGAGGCCATTACTTCAAGGCAGGAGTGAAGGATGTCTCCACCCTGGTGAACCACAGATTTATACCGTCCGGCCTGGGCATCGCCGTAGTCGTCTTCCTTCACGCTTGAACCTCTGACAATAATGGGCTGAGAGAGAGGTGAGAGGTTGGGATAAAGAGGTAAGAGTTTGCGATAAAGAGTTTCAATGTCACTGGCAATGTCCGCCTGTTGCACCTGCTGGTAAAACGTATTACTCACAATAAAACTAGACAACGCCTGCAGATACTGTTTTCGTCGGCCTGCTTCTCCTGAAGCCAAACTGTTACTCCGTTCTTTCAGTTCAGTCAGTGACAGAGTTTGGCTGTTTGGGCTTTTAATTTCAGGGGAAAACGTTTCAAATAAGCGGGCATCAAAACGAATATCTTCAATGTTTTTCACCATGGTGGTATCTACACATTCGAAGGGAGGCACGGACAGGTCTGCCTTCTGCATGCATTGCAGGAAGTACCCCTTGCCTCCGATACGCTCCCGGCTGACTGCATTGTCACGACGTTTTTTGGTTTTTGAGCGTGTGCACTCGCCTGGAGGCAGTTCTGGCAATTCTTTTTCCCAAGCGTTTAATTGTGTATTTTGACTTACTGAGTCGGAGCTATCACTGGTGCATAAGCCCTGGGTGATCAGCTGGCCCCCCTGATCGATGCACTGATATGAACGTTTCAGTAACAGTGGGCCGGTATTTTCTCCCGAAGGTCCTGTTCTTCCTGACGCTGGTATTTTTTTTCGTCTACTTTGAACTCCTCCAGTAGATGTCTCACCACCTGTTGTTTCGACTTTTTTTATTAAATGCTTGCTTACTACTGGCCGCCCCCTTTGTTGGATCATTTGCTTTATCACCCGCGCTATTAGCGTATCCTGATGTACATATTGGAATCGACATAACATTTTCCCTGTTTTAAAAATCTATTAATTAGTCAACTATTTGTCATAATAAGTTGGTGTACTGGCATTGGCCATAAATGACTAAGTGTCAGTATTAGAGCTGTTTCTATGCAAAAAATTTCATGAGAATGCAAAATTTCATTAAAAATTGGTAACCGGCTGGTTAATCAGGGCTTACGCACCTGTTGGTCAATAGTGATTTTCCTGCGTTTACAACTGTGTTTCTGCCAGTCTTCATCCAATAATCTCGGTCTTTTTGAGCGTGTACAGCTGTTTGGAGGCAGTTTCCCCCACACTTTTGATCGTGTATTTTTACTCGCCGGATCTGAGTTATCACTGGTGCGTAAGCCCTGCTGACTTAAGGCTCTGAACCCTGATACAACAAGGCTTACTCGAAAAGAAAAACGACTATAAAAGTCGTTGTACATTTACCTCACAAGCAAGCCATGAAGAAGTGTAGCCCAGAGTTCCTGTCTCTCGCTGATGATTGCCTTCGTCAATTTGCACAGAGCGATAACGATCCGCTGTCAGCTATTCTTACCGCTGGTGACCTGAATGGCTTTCAGGCCAGCTATTCAGGTTTCAGGGTTCGAGATTTTCCCCCCATCACAACTTTGACCTTGTTCATGCGACAAGTTGGCAGTGATACCAAGTCATGCCGCCATGCACTCA
The DNA here is from genome assembly GCA_947040555.1 of uncultured Oceanospirillales bacterium. Taxonomy (GTDB): domain Bacteria; phylum Pseudomonadota; class Gammaproteobacteria; order Pseudomonadales; family Endozoicomonadaceae; genus Sansalvadorimonas. The sequence goes on from CAMRBW010000023.1 coordinate 11,747, forward strand.
TTGATGAAGCGAGAGACCAGGTCGTCAAGGGGGTAGTGGCTCGTTGAGCTGGATTTTGAGGTGATCAAAACCACGATGAAAATGGATATGCTGCGCTGTAAAAGTCCGGAAATGGTACGCAAAGAAATCTCTGTGAATCTGCTGGTTTACAACCTCATACGCGCTCTTATGGGTAAAGCGGCGAAGCACATTAAAAAGAACCCGAGGGAGGTGAGCTTTAAAGCGGCACAGGAAACCCTCGTATCCTTCCATCAGACATTGCTTGGAGCGTCAGGTGACCGGCTCGAAAATCTGATCGTTAACATGCTGGAAATAATAGGACAGCACGTAGTTGGGAATCGTCCTGGGAGATCGGAGCCTAGGGCTGTAAAGAGGCGACCAAAGCCGCATAAAAGACTACAACATCCAAGAGCGCAAGCCCGTAGACTCAAGAAATATCAAGGGAAAAAGGCTTAAGTCAGTGCCATTGGTTAATGCCTTCCGTACGAAAAGAACCAATATTCCGCTATCAGTAAGAAAAAAGACCACTTCAGGTGCCAGCTATCACTGAATCGGCCATGCTTCAAAGTGGTTGCCAATCCCTCCTTGTCTGACGGGGAGCACTGTAAGTCACTCCAGTCGCATACTGACCCAAAGACTATGACCAATGGGATACCATAGGGTAATATCCCCACAGCACTCGTCTGCCAAACAGATCTGCCAGATCAAAAAACTTTCACTCGCTCAAGGACGCTCTGCCGTGCAGATTACCCTCACCCGCCCCGATGACTTCCACCTGCATCTCCGTGATGGTGCCGCTCTGGCCCATACCGTGCCTGCGACAGCCAACACCTTTGGCCGCGCCATTATCATGCCCAATCTGAAACCACCGGTCACTACGGCTGCCCAGGCCGCTGAATACAAGCAGCGCATTCTGGCCCAGCGCCCGGCAGGTTCTTCCTTTGAGCCACTGATGACTCTTTACCTGACGGATCAAACGTCACCGGAGATGGTTCATGAAGCCCACAGCCGGGGCGATGTAAAAGCGCTCAAACTTTACCCGGCCGGTGCTACCACCAACTCCGATGCCGGTGTGACGGCACTGGAAAATATCTATCCGGCCCTGGAAGCGATGATTGATGCCGGTCTGCCACTGCTGGTACACGGTGAGGTGACCGATACCGGGATTGATATCTTTGACCGGGAGAAAATCTTTATCGATCGCCACCTGATCTCTCTGGTCAGCCGTTACCCGGAGCTGAAAGTGGTGATGGAACATATCACCACCGTTGATGCCGTGGCGTTTGTCAGTGAAACCGGCGCCAATGTGGGAGCCACACTCACGCCCCAGCATCTTATGTACAACCGTAACCATATGCTGGCAGGCGGCATTCGTCCCCATTTCTATTGCCTGCCAATCCTCAAGCGCAATGTCCACCAGCAGGCGCTGGTTAACGCAGCGATCAGCGGTGATCCCAAATTCTTCCTGGGCACTGATTCTGCGCCACACTCTATAGAAACCAAGGAAACCGCCTGCGGCTGTGCCGGCTGCTACTCCGCGTTTGGTGCCATTGGATTTTATGCCGAGGTGTTCGAGGCACACGGTGCCCTGGACAAACTGGAAGGCTTTGCCAGCCACTTTGGTGCCGATTTCTACGGTCTGCCCCGCAATACCGATACCATTACTCTGGAGAAGAAGGCACAGTTCGTTCCCGAATCTTTGCCTTTCGGTGATCATCAGGTCGTTCCCCTGAAGGCCGGTGAACAATTACAATGGGCGAAGATTTCCTAAACCCACTCTCTATCGACCCGCCGATACCTGACGCTGATCAGGTATCGGACTCTCCGGAGAGTCTGAATAAGGCACTAATGTGAGCAACGCTGATCCGAAACCCCTAATGTCCGAACGTTTCCGCGGTTACCTTCCGGTGGTCGTGGATGTTGAGACTGGCGGTTTTAACGCCAAGACCGACGCCCTACTGGAAATTGCAGTTGTCACTATCGGTATGGATGAACAGGGGCTTGTCTTCCTGGAGGATCGTGAATCTGCCCACGTGATTCCCTTCAAGGGCGCCAACATCGAAAAATCGGCCATCGACTTTATCGGTATCAACCCTTTTCACCCACTGCGCATCGCCTCTGCAGAAGAAGATATTCTGACAGCCATCTTCAAAACCGTACGCAAGGCCATGAAGCGCTACGGCTGCACCCGCGCCATCCTTGTTGGCCACAATGCCGCGTTCGACCTGAACTTTCTCAATGCCGCCATCGAGCGTACGGGGATCAAGCGCAACCCGTTCCATCCGTTCTCCTGCTTTGATACGGCAACACTTGCCGGTCTGGCCTATGGTCAAACGGTTCTGGCCCGCGCCTGCGATGTGGCCAAAATCCCCTTTGATAAAGAAGAAGCCCACTCAGCCCGCTATGATACTGACCGCACAGCAGAACTGTTCTGCTCTATCGTTAATCGCTGGAAAGAGATGGGCGGCTGGACAGACTGATCTTCCCCACCCCTCATGTGTTAATAGCCTGCCGATGGCAGGCTTTTATAAGAACAGGTTATCTATTTTATGAATACAGTTGTTATCGCTGTACTCGTTATGCTCGTGCTCAGTCTGGCGCGAATGAACGTAGTGCTGGCTCTCCTTCTCGGAGCGCTGGCCGGTGGACTGAGCAGTGACCTTGGCCTGATCGGCAGTGTCACCGCCTTTTCCCATGGCATTGGCAATGGCGCCAGCATAGCACTGAGCTACGCCATGCTGGGGGCCTTTGCCATGGGAATCTCCCAGTCGGGCATCCCTGGCTATCTGGCACAAAAAATCATCAACATCGTGCAACGTTCACAAAAACGCCGCGATCTGGTGCGATTATCGATTCTGTTAGCGATCGTACTGATGGCCGTCGCTTCCCAAAATCTGATCCCGGTACACATCGCCTTTATTCCGATCCTGATTCCCCCGCTGCTTGGTCTGTTTAACAATATCCAGCTGGATCGTCGTCTGATCGCCTGCTGTCTGACCTTCGGCCTGACCGCAACCTACATGCTGCTACCGATTGGTTTCGGGAATATCTTCCTGATTGAGATTCTGACCAAGAATCTTAACGATAATGGTCTGAATATTGCCGGGAGCCTGATGCCTCAGGCCATGATGATCCCTGTAAGCGGTATGCTGCTGGGGTTGCTGGTTGCCGTTTTCTGGACCTACCGCAAGCCTCGCCGCTATCGGGAAGAGAGTTTGTCCTCCGCCGACAACACAGAGATCGTTATGCCCAGGGCGAAGCTGATCGGCGTTGGTCTGGCGATTCTGCTGACCCTGATTGCCCAGATCAGCAGCGGTTCCATGATCATCGGCGCACTGGTCGGCTGTCTGACGCTGACCCTGAGCGGGGTTATCGTCTGGAGCGAGTCCAACGATGTCTTTATCCAGGGCATGAAGATGATGGCTTATGCCGGTTTTATCATGATCGCGGCGGCGGGTTTTTCCGAAGTGCTGCGTGAAACCCATGCGGTATCTGAGATGGTCACCAGTATCGGCCCTCTGCTTGCTGAGAATAAAGCCGTCGGCATAATGCTGATGCTGCTTATCGGCCTGCTGGTGACCATGGGCATTGGCTCTTCGTTCTCTACCGTGCCGGTGATTGCCACGCTCTATGTGCCGCTGGGAATGGAAATGGGGCTGTCTGCGCTGGCTATTGCCGCTCTGGTGGGTACGGCGGGAGCCTTGGGGGACGCGGGCTCACCGGCCTCTGAGTCCACCATTGGTCCCACTGCCGGCCTGAATATGGATAGTCAGCACGATCACATCCGTGACTCGGTTATCCCGACATTCATCCATTTTAACATTCCACTGGTTCTGTTCGGCTGGATTGCCGTGATGGTGCTTTGATCGCTCTCTACCATGGGAATGCAGTCCCTATTTCCATTATTCAGGATGAGCGGCATTTCCCGCTCATGGCTGTTTAAGAGCGGTCTTTAAAAATGAGGAGGGGAGACAGGTGAAAATTGAAGTTATCTCTCAAATATATGACCTGTTCCCCTCCTTCGCAATACTATTTCCATCCATTCCGCCAAAATACTGCAAATAACTCCCCGCAGCGTATTTAGCACTTGCCATTCTCGAACATCTCCTCACATAATCAAAACAGGCCTGCCTGTAAAAGCAAAAACAATTGCTGGGCCGTCTGGCAGTTCTGGTGGCTCATCTGTGGCTAAGGCTGTGGTTGAGCAGAAGACCTTCAGGTCTAACGTACCTACACCGGCTCACATAGGGTTGTCGGAGCTGGTGACGTTCAGGGAACAAGGAGCAGCTATGCATGATGCAGTGACGCCGGAATCAATCAACTCCCCCCGTCGCACAACATACGTCCTGGACAGTAACGTCCTTATCCACGATCCCAACTCAATTCTGAATTTTGAAGAACACCAAGTCATTATCCCGATCACAGTGCTAGAGGAATTGGACAAACTCAAAGCTGGTCGACAAACAATAGCAGCCGATTGTCGTCAGGCCATCCGCTTAATAGACGGCATTGTCGGGTCAGCCACACCGGAAGAGGTAGAAAAAGGCATTCCCATCATTCGGGGAGAAAAAAGTGACCCCGTCGGCACGCTGTCCATACAAATGAACAGAGCCCCTGCCAATGTCACTCAACTGCCTACCAATCTGAACGACAACCGCATCATCAACGACATATGTCAGCTGAAGCTTGAACATCCAGACAGCGACTTTGTACTGGTGACCAAAGACATCAATATGCGCCTCAAAGCCAGAGGTTGTGGATTGATGGCGGAGGATTATCATAGCGACCGACAGATTGACGATGTCAGCCTGCTGCCAAAAGGTTTTCAGGAGCTAAAAGGCAGTTTATGGGATCGCATCACCGATGTGCAGACCGAACAACACAATGGCAGAACTCTGCACACCATTCCCAGAATGGAGGTCTTTGGCCATCCAGGCATCAATGAATTTATTATTGATGAACAGGATTTTGTCGGACGTGTGCTCGCTATCACTAAAGAAAGCATCACACTCGAACATCTGGACAAGGGCAAACTGCTGGGTCGTCAGGCATGGGGACTGCACCCACTGGACATCCATCAAGCCCTGGCATTGAACCTGCTTCTTGATCCTGATATTCAGCTGGTGAATCTCAACGGACCGGCCGGTTCAGGTAAAACCATCCTGGCTCTGGCTGCTGCTATCGAGATGACCGTTGCCGAGCAACACTTCCGACGCATTATCGTCACTCGCAGCACTAAAGGGCTGGATGAGGATATCGGCTATCTGCCCGGCACAGAGGCAGAGAAGATGGAGCCATGGCTGGGTGCCATTACCGATAATCTGGAGGCGCTGCACAGTGATGATGAAAGCACGCGCAGCAGCGTGGATTACATCCTCGACCGGATTCCCATCCACTTCAAATCCCTGAACTATATTCGCGGCCGCAGCTTCCAGCACAGTCTGATCATTATCGACGAGTGCCAGAATCTGACCCCGCACCAGATGAAAACCATCATCACCCGTGCCGGTCAGGGCAGTAAAGTGATCTGTCTTGGTAACCTGGCTCAGATAGATACTCCCTACCTCAACCCAACGAGCTCCGGACTCACTTATCTGACCCAGCGGTTCCGGGATTTTGAGTATGGCGGCATGATCCAGCTGGAAGGCGTTCCCCGCTCGGCGCTGGCAGCCTTTGCCGAAGCCAATCTCTAAATAACCCACCCAAAAAAAAGGGCTGCAAACGATACCGTTTGCAGCCCTTTCTGTTAGTGTTTTAGCGGATTACGCCTTGTGGTACATGGCGTCGATCTCCTTATGGAAACGCTCCATGATCACCTTTCTACGCAGCTTCAGGGTTGGCGTAATTTCGCCCAGCTCAAGAGAGAACTCTCTTGGCAGCAGGGTAAACTTCTTCACCTGTTCAAAACGGGCCAGCTCGCCTTGCAGCTCTCCGAGACGTTTATGGAACATCTCCTGAATCTGGCTGTTGCGAATCAGATCCATACGACTCTCAAACTTCATACCTATAGAATGAGCGTACTCTTCCAGCGATTCAAAGGCCGGAACGATCAAGGCTGATACATAGTTGCGAGCATCAGCCACGATGGCCACCTGCTCAACAAAATGGTCACGAACCAGAGCGCCTTCTACAACCTGGGGAGCAATGTACTTGCCGCCGGACGTCTTCATAAGATCCTTCAGACGTTCGGTCATAACTACATTGCCATCGTCGTCAATGTAACCAGCATCACCGGTACGGAACCAACCATCTTCAGTGAAAGCTTCAGCAGTTGCTTCCGGCTTGTTGAGGTAGCCGCGCATAATCGTATCCGCTTTGACCTGAATCTCGCTCTCTGCACCGATACGCATCTGCACAGACGGCAGTGGTGTACCACATGTGCCGAGACGAAACTGTTCATCGTAGCAGCTGATAGTGGCCGTCGTTTCGCTCAGACCGTAGCCGATCTTGATATTCGTACCAATGCTCTGGAAGAACAGGTCGATATCAGATTCAAGACGAGCCCCACCACAAGGCATAAAACGCATACGGCCACCGAGGCCAGCACGCAGCTTGGAGAACACCAGCTTATCGGCGATTGCCATAGACAGTCGCAGAGCAGCTCCGGGACGTCGTCCCTGTTGCTGCAGAGCAAAGTTTTTTCCACCAACTTTGAGCGCCCACCGGAAAATTTTCTTCTGAACCGGTTTGGCTTGTTCAACCTTTGCCAGAATAGCGGCGTGTATCTTCTCAAATATGCGTGGTACAGCACACATCACCGTTGGACGCACAGACAGCAGCACATCCTTAATCGCGCCGGGATCACGCATGTAGACGTTAGTCGCACCACGATAAAGTGTGTAGTAAGTCCAGGCGCGCTCAAAGACGTGACTCAGGGGCAAAAAGCACAAGGAAACATCATCTTCCGTCAATGTAAGACGAGAGTCGTGCAATTTGAAGGCTGCCGCAACATTGCGGTAGTCCAGCATCACGCCCTTTGGCTCTCCGGTCGTACCCGAGGTATAAATCAGGGTGAGCAGATCATCCAGAGAGGTGGCCGACAGGCGCTTGTTCAGCTCATCACGCTGAGCGTCAGCGTCCTGATTTGCTACAAAATCATCCAGGTAACAGGCTTTGTCACAGCCGCGCAGATCAACGCAGGTATCAAGCACAATAACGCGCTCAAGCTCAGGATAATCTTTGCTCACCCCCAGAATACTATCCAGCTGTGCCTGCTCACCAACAAAGACCAACTTTACCCCTGCATCACGCAGGATGTAGGCGGTCTGACCGGCAGTATTGGTAGAATACACCGGCACAGAAACACCACGGCACCACAGGATAGCAAGATCTGCGATAGTCCATTCCGGCATGTTGCGGGAGAAAATGGCTACCTTTTCCTGTGTTTCAACACCCGCGCCCAACAACGCCAGAGCCAGCTTCTCAACACGCTGACCCAACTTCTGCCAACTGATATCACCTGCTTCATTAGCAGCATACCTCAGCGCAGTTTTATTCTGATGTTTCTCTATGCGCTCACGCAGCAGATCGACAAGGTGGTACTTGGAATATTGTGACATGGCGGGGAGCATCAAAATCTTATGAATATAATAGACGAAGTCTGTCGCCGAGTTCGCCTCCGGTCAATAGGACACGTCCCGTAGAAACAAAAAAACACATTAGAATCGGAGAGAATTACAAATTTGTCATTCAGCCTACACTAGACCACATTTAAAATCGTTCAATCACCCCCTCAACGATCTAATCTGGAGAAATCTCCAAGGCAAGAATAGTATAACTGCATAAGTTTTATAAAAATTTCACAGGAGCAGGTCGTGCTGATCGTTATTTCACCAGCAAAAACTCTGGACTACAAAACGCCCCCCGTTACACCGGTTGCCTCTCAACCCGGTTTTCTCGCTCACTCCCATGAGTTGATCGAGCAGCTGCGGGAACTCAGCCCCGCAGATATCGGCAAGATGATGAGCATCAGCGATAAGCTTGCCAGCCTGAATACGGCCCGCTTCGAAGCCTGGCAACAACCTTTCACGCCGGAAAATGCCAAACAGGCCATTCTCGCTTTTAAGGGTGATGTTTATACCGGACTGGATGCAGAAACCCTCGATGAGCAAGGTTTCGCATTTGCCCAGCAGCACCTGCGCATTCTGAGCGGTCTCTACGGTTTACTCCGACCACTGGACTTGATGCAGGCCTATCGTCTGGAGATGGGCTCCCGGTTTGCCAACAATCGAGGCAAAGACCTGTACGCGTTCTGGGGAGACATTATTACCGATGCTCTCAATAAGGAATTGGCAGAACAAAACGACAACGTGCTCATTAATCTTGCCTCAAACGAGTACTTCAAAAGCGTAAAAGCCAAAAAGCTGGAGGCAGATATCATTACTCCCGTGTTCAAGGACTTGAAAAACGGCCAGTACAAAATCATCAGCTTTTACGCCAAGAAAGCCCGTGGTCTTATGGGCCGTTACATCATCGACAAAAAGGTTTCCGAGCCTGCTGAAATCAAGAAATTTAACGTCGATGGATATGTATTTAGCAAGGAAATGAGTGATAGCAACACCTGGGTGTTTACCAGGGACAAGGCTGAGTAACCATCATAAAGTGCGCCCTAATAGCGGTACGTCAGTGCCGCCATCAGAATATGGGCACTCATGGTGTATTTGCCTTTGAAGCTGGGATTTGTGCCCGGCGTACCATCCGGACTATGAGCCACCTCATCAACCTTTATCTTGTACGGTATGAGATAGCCATAAGCCATATCCACCAGCCAGAGTTTGTCCATTTGGTAGCGAGCACCGACGGTGATCCAGTTTCTGTCCCCATCCGGTATTCTGGCTGTGCGATATTTGTCAGGAACCGGAGACTGATCAAAGGCATAACCAAAACGAAGCTGCCACTCATTATTTAGCTGATAGCGACCACCCGCGGAGAAGGACCAGACTTTCTTCCAATGCTCAGGGGTGTAACTGGCCACACTCCCCGATTTCTGTACCCTACCGGGTACGTTAAGATTTTCATCGAGAATAACCTTTATCTCTTTGAAACTGTTCCACCCCGTCCACATGGCACCCACAACAAGTGTCAGCTCATCATCAATCTTGCAACTCCCCCCCAGCTCAAACATTTGTGGGGTTTTGAGTTTCAAATGAGCATCCGCTTTTGAATTAATCCGCCCAAAAAACCTCCCTTTGATTTTGACCGAACCTTCCACCTTAAAGTCAACATTGGATGTCCACGCAATGCCGAAACTATAGGGTCCATCATTCCAGAGAGCGCCCAGCTTTACTCCCATTTTCACGTCATCTCCCACGACTTCACTTCTGAACGTGTCGGATATTTTGTTCTGAGTAAGCCTTCCTTCAATATGGGATAAGAAAACACCAATACCCAGCCCTATCGTATCGGACAGACGGTAGCTCAGGGTCGGCTGTAAATTTATGTTTTGCAGATGGGAATTCAAAGCCAGATAGCGGCCGGCAAAGTCCCAGTCATAATCAGTTTCCAAACCGAAAGGTACATACAGTCCCAGTCCAAAAGTCAGGTCGTTAGGCAAAGGCATGGTGTAGTAAACACCGGGGACAAAAACCGAACGGGTGAAAGGCTCACCATCACCATCAGATGACAAATTCAACCCGAGTTCACTTGTGGCAGACTTTACTTTCACACTGCCAGTTGGTGCTACCAGCGCTCCACCGACTGTCCACTGCTCCCCCTCCAGAAAAGAGATCGCTCCCGGATTGGAAGCAATGACAGAAGCATCCTGCGGCGCAGCCACACGCCCGGCAAAAGCGGTACCTGCAGCCGAAACTGAGGATTCATTCAGAGCAAAGCCTGCGCCCTGAACGACTCCGGAAGAGGCACAAAAGCCACAGGTTATGGCAATGGCTCTGGTTAAAGGTTTCAAGTAAAAAAAACGACGGAGGGATAACAACGGCATGACGAACTCCTGTACGACACATATCGTTTAACTCTCCCCGCTGCAGTCTGCCTGTTACAGGTGCAGACTGAGCCAAGAGTAAGTCAAAAAGTGTAGCAGTGGTCCGGAAAAGGGCGGTGAAAGATGATTAGCTGGATTGAGCTGTTACTTTAGGCAGCGAGAAATTACAGTAAATCGCTAACAGTCTTAATACAAATACGGAGGATGCACAGGCAATCGCAACGATTGAGCGTGAAACACCAACGTCGTACATCACGATATAAAGAATGCCCCCGGCAATGGCAGCTGTCGCATAAATTTCACTGCGCAGAACCATAGGTACACGACCCGCAAGAACATCCCGAATCACACCACCACCGGCACCGGTCAGCACGCCCATAAGGATGGCAACCATCGGATCAAGCTGCATGGAGAGAACCTTCTCAACACCGATAACGACAAACACCCCGAGTCCGAGTGCATCCAGCAACATGACCACATGACGGGTTTTATGCCACCAGGCTTTGCCAGCAAGCGTCAGCGCAGTCGCCAGACAGATGACCGTTAAATAATTGGTATCGTGAACCCAGAACACCGGCGTACTGCCCAGAATGGCATCACGAATAGTTCCTCCACCGACAGCGGTAACAAATGCCAATACCAGCGCACCAAAAAGATCCATATTACGACGCGCCGCAACCATTGCGCCCGTTACAGCAAAAACACCGGTTCCCAGAAGATCCAGAGAATAAAGAAGCATGGAGAAATACCCGGACAAAAAGCCCTAAACCGTTAAGATGTAGCCATCGTTATGTTTGCTGATCACCCACCGTTCAATGCCCAAACAGCCATGAGCTCAATGACAAAAAGCCATGAGCAAGAAATAACAGCGTAAGGGCTGAAGGTTTCGTGATTTGCAAATACCCATTTTAAAGAAATGGGAATAGAAGAAGAAGTATAAAATATTGTGTTTGCTATAAAACTGAGGCTCATGCCTACAATAATGAGACTTCCCGTAGACTATGGGATGTCATTACAATACCGCCCCACACTATCCCCGTCGACTGTAGAATTCGAGTTAGATCATGATTCAGGACTTAAGCAAACATTACAAAGCCATTATTGAAGGATTGGGAGAAAACCCAGAACGTGATGGTCTGAAAGATACCCCGATGCGAGCCGCCAAAGCCATGAGTTTCCTGACCCAGGGTTATCACCAAAGTCTGGAAGAGATTGTTAACGGTGCCGTTTTTGAGTCAGACAATGATGAAATGGTTGTTATCCGTGATATCGAGCTCTACTCCATGTGCGAACATCACCTGCTGCCCTTTATCGGCAAAGCCCACGTGGGCTACCTTCCCAACGGTAAAGTGCTGGGGCTCTCTAAATTTGCCCGTATTGTCGATATGTATGCCCGTCGCCTGCAAATTCAGGAGAATATGACCCTGCAGATTGCCGAAGCCATTGAGCAGGTCACCGGTGCCCGTGGCGTTGCTGTGGTGATTGAGGCCAAACACATGTGTATGATGATGCGCGGTGTTGAAAAACAGAATTCATCCATGACCACATCTGTTATGCGTGGCGGCTTCCGCAGTAATCTGTCAACACGGGAAGAGTTTCTGCGTTATATCGCGAAGTAACTGAAGAACTCAGGCTGACAGATCGTCAGCCTGAGTGAAAAAGGCGCTTATTCAGCCGTCCAATCCAGAACGATCTTGCCAGACTTGCCGCCAGCCATGATCTCAAACGCTTCTTCAAACTGGGACACAGGGAAGCGGTGAGTGATGATCGGCTCCAGGTTCAGACCAGACTGCAGCATGCTGCCCATCTTGTACCAGGTTTCAAACATTTCACGACCGTAGATGCCCTTCAGGGTCAGCATCTTGAAGATCACCTGATTCCAGTCGATGGTGGTGTCGGCAGAGGGAATACCCAGGATGGACACCTTGCCACCGTGGTTCATCAGCGTCAGCATCTGGGAGAAGGCGTGACCGTTGCCGGACATCTCCAGGCCGACGTCGAAACCTTCGGTCATGCCCAGTTCGGCCATCACGTCTTCCAGCTTCTGCTCGGTTACGTTCACAGCGCGGGTAACGCCCATTTCGCGCGCCAGAGAGAGACGGTATTCGTTAACGTCGGTGATAACTACGTGACGAGCACCGGCGTGACGAGCCACAGCAGCCGCCATGATGCCGATAGGGCCAGCACCTGTTACCAGCACGTCTTCACCGACCATATCCCACTGCAGGGCAGTGTGGACGGCGTTGCCGTAGGGGTCGAAGATGGACGCCATATCGTCGCTGATATCAGCCGGCAGAGGGAATACGTTGGCAGCAGGAATACACAGGTACTCAGCAAAGCAGCCCTGACGGTTTACGCCCACACCCTGGGTGTTGCGACACAGGTGACGACGACCGGCACGGCAGTTACGGCAGTGGCCACACACCAGGTGACCTTCACCGGAAACGCGATCACCAATCTTGAAGCCTTGGACTTCCTGACCCAGTTCAACGATCTCACCGGCAAATTCGTGACCCACGGTCATGCCCAGCGGGATAGTCTTCTGGGACCACTCATCCCAGTTGTAGATGTGGATGTCGGTGCCACAGATAGCGGTCTTGTGGATCTTGATCAGGACATCGTTGTGGCCAGGAGTTGGAATCTCCTTTTCGTCCATCCAGATGCCTTTTTCGGCATGCAGCTTCGCCAGTGTCTTCATCATGGCCATGATTATACTCCTGCTCCCTGCTGACCGCGGTCAGCAGGAAGTTTTGATTCAATAATTGGATTAGTTAGGCAACTAAAACAGGGAAAAGGTTCAGCCGATGATGCCCAGCTCACAACCGACCTTGGCGAAGGCTGCCACGGCGCGGTCGATCTGCTCTTTGGTGTGAGCAGCGGACATCTGGGTACGGATACGGGCTTTGCCGTTCGGTACCACAGGGAAGCTGAAGGCAACCACGTAGATGCCTTCTTTCAGCATGCGCTCGGCGAACTCTTTCGCCAGAGTCGCATCACCCAGCATCACAGGGACGATCGGGTGGTTCTTACCGGCCAGCGTGAAGCCGTGCTTCTCCATCTCGGTACGGAAATGAGCGGCATTGTCACGCAGACGGGCGCGCAGATCGGCACCTTCAGCCAGCAGATCCAGAACGGTCAGGGTTGCGTAGGCCATGGTTGGCGACAGGGTGTTGGAGAACAGGTAAGGACGGGAGCGGTTACGCAGCCAGTCGACCACCTCTTTCTTACCAGCAGTGTAACCGCCGGACGCGCCACCCATGGCTTTGCCCAGAGTACCGGTGATGATGTCTACACGGCTCATCACGTCGCAGTACTCGTGCGTGCCACGGCCATTGTCACCGATAAAGCCAACTGCGTGGGAGTCATCGACCATCACCAGCGCGTTGTACTTGTCTGCCAGATCGCAGATGCCCTGCAGGTTGGCGATGATGCCATCCATGGAGAACACACCGTCAGTAGCGATCAGCTTGTGACGAGCACCCGCTTCGTCAGCGGCTTTCAGCTGCTCTTCCAGAGAGGCCATGTCGTTGTTGTCGTAACGGAAACGCTTGGCTTTGCACAGACGCACGCCGTCGATGATAGAAGCGTGGTTCAGGGCGTCAGAGATGATGGCATCTTCAGGGCCCAGAATGGTTTCAAACAGACCGGCGTTGGCATCGAAGCAGGAGGAATACAGGATGGTGTCTTCCATGCCCAGGAAGGCGGACATCCGTGCTTCCAGCTGTTTGTGCACATCCTGAGTACCACAGATGAAACGCACGGAGGCCAGACCATAGCCGTACTGATCCAGTGCTTTCTGGCCCGCTTTGATCAGCTCTGGGGAGTTAGCCAGACCCAGGTAATTGTTGGCACAGAAGTTCAGTACACGCTCGCCACCAGCCACGGTAATATCCGAGGACTGCTGAGAGGTAATAATACGCTCGTCCTTGTACAGTCCCTGTTCTTTCAGTTCGTTCAGCTGAACGCTCAGCTGTTCGTAGAATGCTGCTTTCATCCTGATGGATTCCAACTACAGATGTTTGAAAAGTAGCCTCCTCCATAATTTTTAATAATAAATAGGACAGAGGCTGAAAATGTGTCGCGATCTTACTGCTTTTCCTGAAGCATGGCGATAGCATTCGAACACAATTATTTGTTCGATATTGTAAATTAGTTGGTATTTAAACTGGATTGGCTATATCAATAAAACGATGTTCTATTTTGTAATTTTCCTGTAACCATGCCCCGAATGCCTGAACCCCACCCCGCTCAGTCGCATGATGACCCGCTGAAATATAGTGGATACCTTCCTCTCTGGCCGTATGTACGGTTGATTCGGAAATTTCGCCACTAATGTAGACATCAACACCCGCAGCAATCGCCAGCTGAATATAGCTTTGGGCACCGCCTGTGCACCACGCTACCGACTTGACCGGATGATCTCCGCCAGAAATAACCAGCGGCGTACGACCCAGCACCTTTTCAATATGCTCAGCAAAATCGGACAGAGAGAGCGTGCGGGTCAGCTCACCGATATTACCAATGGGTCGACGCTCACGGGGATCCAGAGGGCCGGTTGTTGTGATGCCTAACAGCTTAGCCAGCGTCACGTTGTTACCCATAATCTCATGGGCATCAAGGGGAAGATGGTAGACCAACAGGCTGATATCGTGGGTGAGTAGCTTCTGCAGTCGGCGCTTTTTCATACCGACAACTTCATCCCGTTCGTTCTTCCAGAAGAAGCCGTGGTGTACGAGGATAGCATCAGCCCCCCAGTCGATAGCTTCATCGATCAGAGCTTCACAGGCGGTTACGCCCGTTACGAGTTTAAGCACCTCCGGCCTTCCTTCCACCTGCAAACCGTTCGGACAGTAGTCTCTGAACTGCTCGGGCTGGAGCTCATCATCTAGAATGTTGACCAGATTTTTCAATTTCATCAGCAATCTCCCTCTATAAACGTTAGGGATACTGCAGACTGGTATCCCCTCATCTAACCTTTTTATAATATCCCGAGCATTATTCCATGTCGCTTTCTACTTCTCAGACTGACGCACGGGGACAGGAAAAGCCATAATGCACACGCTGGCAAATGACCAATACAAACAGCCATGAGCGGGAAATACTGCCCACCCCGAACGATGGAAATGGGAGCTGTATTTCCATGGTAAAAAGAACAGCGCGAACAGGACGACAAATGAACAGGTTTTTAAAAATACTCGGTTGGTTTGGCTGGCCCGTTTTGTGCGGACTTCTGATTGCCTTGTTACTTCTGCAGCACAACGCCCTTTCAGGCGACCTCTCTGGCGGTCTGTTTTCAAATAAACCTACCCACGCAGGAAATGTGCTGAATCTTCACGGCTCACCGTACTCTTTCAACGCTGCCGTTGCCAAGGCCGCCCCCTCTGTCGTGAGTATCTACACGCGGCGCGCCATTCGTCGATCGGCCGACCGAGGGGGCGCGCTGATCAACGATGCTTTCAGTCAGAGCCGTATTCCCCGTCGAAAGCAGGTGCAGTCCAGCTTGGGATCGGGTGTTATTGTTAGTCCGGCCGGTTATATACTGACCAACAATCATGTGATCAACGGTGCTGATGACATTATCATTGCCCTTGCCGACCAGCGGGAAACCAGGGCGAAGGTGATTGGCTCAGATACGGATACGGATCTTGCGGTTCTCAAGATCGAAATGAACAATCTGCCCAGTGCCAACTGGACCGATTCGAAGTCCATCCACATCGGTGACGTAGTGCTTGCCATTGGCAATCCGTTTGGATTGGGTCAGACCGTATCTCAGGGTATTATCAGTGCGACCCGGCGTGATCTGCGACTCAGCACCTATGAAGGTTTTATCCAGACCGATGCAGCCATCAACGTCGGTAACTCCGGAGGGGCTCTGGTCAATACCCGTGGTGAACTGGTCGGTATTTCAACGGCACTGATCTCCAGTGATGGCGGCAGCGAAGGTCTTGGATTTGCCATCCCCTCGAATCTGGCCAAATTTGTCATGACCTCCATCATCAGCAATGGTCGTGTCATCCGGGGCTGGCTTGGTATCGAGTCAACCGCACTGAGCACCGAGCTGGCCGAGGCATTCAATCTGCCTTTAGGCAGCGGCATTCTGGTTTCCGGTCTCAGCGATCATGGGCCGGCTAAAAACGCTGGCCTGCAGCGGGGTGATATTATTTTACGTATCAACGATATGATCACCCACGACGCTCGTCGTGTTATGAACAGCGTTGCCAAACTCAGACCGGGTTCAAGCGTGACCATCGTAATACTGCGGGATGGCAAGGAGCAGTTGTTCAAAACCACAGTGGGTGAACGACCCGTCCATGCCGTACGCGGTTGAAGAGAAAAACAGGTTCGGACTGAGCCGAACCTGTCTGTATAGCGGATGCTAGTTGGGCACTCGACGAATTTTCGCGCCTAACTGTTGCAATTTTTCTTCTATACATTCATAGCCACGGTCGATGTGGTAGATACGGTCAACAACCGTGTCTCCTTCCGCAACCAGACCGGCAATCACCAGACTCGCAGAGGCACGCAAGTCTGTCGCCATAACGGGGGCAGACTTCAAAACCGACACACCACGGACAATGGCCGTGTTGCCTTCCACATCGATATCTGCACCCATACGCTTCATTTCAAACGCATGCATGAAACGATTCTCAAAGATGGTCTCGGTAATAGTACCGATACCTTCAGCGACAACATTGAGTGCGGTGAACTGCGCCTGAACATCGGTCGCCATACCGGGATAGGGGGCCGTTTTCAGACTGATCGCCTTGGGCCGACGACCTTCCATATCCAGCTCGATCCAATCCTCACCGACAGTCACCTTAGCACCGGCTTCACGCAGCTTGACCAGAACGGGGTCAAGGATGGTGGGATCAGTATCTTTCACTTTTACCCGTCCGCGCGTCGCCGCGGCCGCGATCAGGTAAGTACTGGTCTCGATACGATCGGGCAGTACAGAGTAGATGCAACCATGAAGGTTCTTCTTGCCCTGAATGCGGATGGTATCCGTGCCATGACCTTCAATTTCTGCTCCCATGCGGATCAGGCATTCCGCCAGATCAACGATTTCTGGTTCGCGGGCTGCATTTTCCAGAATCGTCTCACCATCTGCTAATGTAGCGGCCATCAACAGGTTCTCGGTGCCTGTCACGGTGACCGTATCAAAGAAGATCCGGGCACCTTTCAGTCGCTCGGCCTTCGCCTTGATATAACCATCCTCAACGGCGATTTCTGCCCCCATGGCTTCCAGACCACGCAGATGCAGGTCTACCGGACGGCTGCCAATGCCGCAGCCACCGGGCAGAGCAACCTCAGCGTATCCATGCCGGGCAAGGATAGGCCCAAGCACCAGAATAGAGGCACGCATGGTCTTCACCAGATCATAGGGTGCAGCAAAGTGTTTGATGGTGCTGGCATGCACCTCAACATTCATCTTCTCGTCAATCATCATCTCAACACCCATGCAGCCGAAAAGCTCAATCATGGTGGTGATGTCGTGCAGATGGGGCAAATTGCAAACGGTTACCGGCTCATCAGCCAGTAAGGTTGCAGCGAGAATTGGCAGGGCGGAGTTCTTGGCGCCGGAGATGCGAATTTCGCCATCCAGACGATTTCCGCCAGTAATAATCAATTTATCCATTAAATACCCGTAGGCCGATACAGAGCGTGCCACCAGGGCACAGGGCAAGGTCTGGTTTCAGTTTTGTCCCTGACGAGCATCCCACTCTTCTGGAGTGAAGGTATGCATGGTTACAGCGTGAATCGCACCTGCTCTAATCATCTCGTCCAGATGTTTGTAGACTATCTGCTGACGTTTTACCGGCATACAACCGGCAAAAATAGATGAAACAACCGTCAGGCGAAAATCACAGCCCTCTCCCTCAACAGAGACCTGAGCGTTTTCAATTTTCTCTTCGAGCAGTGTTTTCACTTCACTGGCATGCATTGGACATTTCCCGAAACTGGCACTTAACAACACACAAAGCCATATCAAGCCATTAAACGGATTGCTAATTCCTTGCTATGGACATTGTGATAGCTGGTTGTCACCTGAGCACCACCTTAGCCGGATGACCTTAACTAGAGGACCTTAACTCGATGGCGAGGTGCCTGTTTCCTAACGAAACAAGCGCATATGATAGGGAAGAGAGCGCGGGGAAGCCAGCACCACCCGCTTATTGAAGGATCTGATCAACGCCACAGACGCTGGCAAGCCCAACCAAGTCCTTGGGGAAATGCTCAAAACGAAGCCTGATTGATCTCTGCTGAGCCCGACGCATCCATTCCAGCAACATAGCCAGAGCTGCACTATCTGCACGGCTCACCCGGGACAGGTCCACAACCAGCGCACCCCCAGACTTACTTTGAGATAGCATGTCCCAACCGGACTCAACCAGCTCCGGAACGGACGTTTTGCTGATATTGCCTTCAAGAGCAAACCGGCCATCAGCAATCAGACTCAATACTGTCATAATCAGTCCTTGTTTCTGTCCGCTTTTTCAGGGTCACTGGCCTCGCTCTTCTCGGATACCTTCATCATCTCCGGCCACTTGGTAATAACCTTTGCTACCGTATTGAACTTATTCATCGCCTCAGCAAACTGGGTTCGGAACTGCAAACCGATATTGATGCCTTCAACACTGAAATTTCGCGCCACCCAGCTGCCATTCTTCTTTACCATATCGTAAGACATGGCATAACTCGTGCCTTTGCTTTTGATAGTCAGATTAACCGGCACTTGACGAATTTTACCTGCTTCGTAGTTCTTCAGTATTTCCGCAGAGGCAGGATCCACCTTGGCCAGAGAGAGTTCGCTGGTATCAAAAGCCAGCATGGCCTTGCTATAGAAACGCAGCATCCCTTCACGGAATACGGCTGTAAACTGGGCGATCTCATCCTTTGTTGAACGATGAGCATACTTGCCCATAACGCCACGAGCCATATCATCAAACGCAATCACAGGATCAATAATTTTTTCCATATCATCATAAAAAGCGTCCACATTCGCCTTGTAGCGACCGCTCTTATCCATCAACAGGTTAATGACCTTTTCTGTCGTCTCTTTGGCCACCTGATCAGGAGTATGAGCAGTGGCGACTTGAGCACAGGCCAGCCATGCAAATATGACCAAAACTGCTCTTTTCAACACCTGCATTCCTCTATTCTCCATACATATCGCTCAATCAGTGTTAGAAGTTTTCGCCCTTGGCGGCATCGTCTTTGTTAACAGCACCCAGCAAAAACTTGCCAATCATCTCTTCGAGAACAATGGCTGACTGAGTGTCATCCACTGTTTCATCATCCTGAAGATATTCATTTGCACCACCGATGCTGATGCCAACAAATTTTTCACCAAGCAGACCAGCCGTCAGGATCGCAGCAGAGCTGTCCACCGGGATGTTATCCACGTTAGCATCGATATCCATGACCACGCGTGCCATATAGGTCTTTTTATTCAGCTCAACAGCAACGACACGACCAATAGTCACGCCCCCCATTGCCACTTTGGCACGTTTGGTTAGGGAGCCAATATTATCAAACTCCGCATAAAGCCGGTAACTATGGGCTTCCGTACTAATCGATAGACCACTGACACGCAAAGCCAGGAGCACAAGAGCGAAAATACCGGCCAGCAGAAAAGCACCCACGCTGATTTCAACGGTTCGCATCCGCATTTTTAGAGTTCTCCAAACATCACAGCAGTGAGGATAAAGTCCAGCCCCAGCACAGCCAGTGAGGCGTAGACAACGGTTCGGGTCGTTGCCCGGCTGATACCTTCAGACGTCGGCGTTGCATCATACCCCTGAAAAACGGCAATCCAGGTGGCTACAAAACCAAATACCACGCTTTTAATCAGTCCATCAACAACATCACTTCTGAAGTCAACGGCTTGTTCCATATTGCCCCAGAACGAGCCCTGATAAATTCCCAGCCAGTCTATGCCGACCATGGCACCACCGAAAATACCGACCATGGAAAAAATACAGGCCAACAACGGCATACTGATAACACCGGCCCAGAATCTTGGCGCAATAATCCGCTTGAGCGGATCAACCCCGATCATCTCAAGACTGGACAGCTGCTCTGTCGCCTTCATCAGCCCGATTTCAGCGGTCAGGGCTGAACCGGCTCGACCAGCGAACAAGAGTGCTGTCACAACAGGTCCGAGTTCACGAACCAGACTGAGTGCAACCAGTTGACCAACCGACTGCTCAGAGCCATAGCGCACAAGTATGTTGTAGCCCTGAAGCCCCAGAACCATCCCGATAAACAGACCGGAGACGGTAATAATGATCAGAGACAACACCCCGACTGAATAGATTTGCCGAGTCAGCAGGGAGAGAAAAGAGGCATGGCTGACGCTACGCCCAAAGACCGCCCGATACAGCATGATCGTTGCCCGACCCATAGCCTGAATAATCTCCAGACCACTGCGTCCAAGTCCGGCCAGTTGCTCGAAAATTCTATTCATGGCCGCCCCCCAGTAATTCTTCACGATAATCCATCGCGGGATAATGGAAGGGCACCGGGCCATCCGGTTCACCATTCATAAACTGACGCACACGTAGGTCATCTGAGCGATGCAGATCATCCGGCGATCCTGAGGCAACCACACTGCCATCGGCAATGAGGTAGAGATAGTCAGCGATACTGGCGGTCTCGACCAGATCATGGGAGACAATAACACTGGTCAGATTCAGCGAGTTATTGAGCTTGCGAATCAGATTAACAAGAACCCCCATAGCGACCGGATCCTGCCCGACAAATGGTTCATCGTACATAATAAAGTTCGGATCAAGCGCAATCGCCCGGGCGAGAGCGACTCGGCGCGCCATGCCCCCAGACAACTCCGCAGGCATCAGCTGACTCGCGCCACGAAGCCCTACAGCTTGCAGTTTCATCAGGACGATATCTCGAACCTGATTTTCCGCAAGTCTGGAGTGAACCCTGAGAGGAAAGGCGACATTTTCAAAAACGGTCAGATCCGTGAACAGGGCACCACTCTGGAAGAGCATGCCCATTTTGGAGCGCATGTGGAAGAGTTCCTCACGCCCCATAGACGATAACTGTTGACCATCGACCAGAATATGGCCGGAATCCGGCTTCAGCTGGGCACCGATAAGCCTCAACAGTGTCGTTTTCCCCGTACCGCTGGGGCCCATGATCGCAGTGACCCTGCCCCGGGGAATAGTGATGTCGATATTGTCGAAGATGATTCGCTCACCTCGACGAAACGAAACACCCTTAATTTCGATAAAATTATCGTTTTTTTGATTCATTTAGCGCAGATTTTATCGGCAAATATTCGACGCCTTGATCAAGCGCCACGGCCAAGCCATCCTGGATGGCAACACTGTAAAACTCCTTAAGCAATCAGTGTATCACCCTCTGAAACAGAATTGCAGTGGCGTACTCGGACAAACCCGCTTGTCTCAAAAATCCCAACGCTTGTTATTTGCTCTTGCTATTCAAGATGGACACCGGTAACTCCGCAAGATAGGTCAGTAATTTTTCATCCCCGCCATTCCAGCCGCATTTTTTAAAAGCATCCAAAATCCTGTGCAAGCTTTCAGCATCCTGTTTGACCGCCTTCAAGTTCGGCCATAACAGCTCCGGTTGCACGGCATTCGGATTCAGATCCGGATCAAAAATTTTCACAAAATCCTTCCAGAACCTGAAATAACACTCTGGGTCACTGATCCCCTGTGTTTGCCACTGGCTACGCTGCTCTTCCAAACTTTGAAGATCTTTGATTCGGACGACCATCTCATCCATCGCAATCCCAGACGGTTCTTCCTGAAAACCCAATGCAGAAACGAGGTTAGCAAGTCTCTCCCTGAGCTGACGACACTCTTCATCAGCCTTCTCATAAAGACGTTTTATCTCCTGTTCTGGATCATTCACTGACTGCTGAACCGTGTTCAGATCCGACTCAGAATCCTTTTCCCTACTATAGGAATTACCTTCCATTCCGCTGCCTCCGTCAGAAAGATTCCGCTCACTCCAGCTCTTCTGAAGAGCAAGGATTTGCCATCATTTCTAGTCATCGGCAAAAATCCTATTCTCGCCAATAGCACCATTCAACAACACCCTTAAATCTCAAAATAGTCTTCAATTATGGGTGGGATACAGTTCGTACTATTCTCAATCTATAATCTCGGTAAAATGCAGCGCCTTACCGCCACAATAATCTCCTGACTCGGTTCCAACCTTATGCTATTAGCGTCTATCGCCCTGATTTTGGGGCTTGTTACTCTCATGTGGAGTGCTAACCACTTTGTAAACAGCTCAGCTGTTACTGCTCGCCATCTTGGCATGTCACCTATGTTGATAGGTCTCACCATCGTCGCCATCGGTACCTCTGCACCAGAGATTCTGGTTTCGCTGATGGCCGCTCTCGATGGTCATGGTGATCTGGCTGTCGGTAATGCCGTCGGCTCCAACATTGCCAACGTCGGTATTGTTCTCGGCCTGACCTTACTGATTGCTCCTATTCGCGTTAACGCACGTTTGATGGGCAAAGAGCTGCCATTGCTGCTGGCAATTACCATCGCCTCCGGCGCCGTACTTTACGACAACTATATTGGCCCATTCGAGAGTCTGGTCATGGTGGCAGCAATGATTGCCTCAATAGTGCTCATTAATCACTGGCAAAAAAAACCGACCGACGAACCACTGACCACCGTGGGTGAAGAGAGCGAAGATGAGATTCCGGATATGCCTCAGCGCAAGGCAACCCTGATTCTTATCGGTAGCCTGTTGCTCCTGCTCGGTAGCTCCCGGGTGCTGGTCTGGGCGGCCACCAAAATTGCCCTGACTATGGGCATCAGTGAACTGACCATCGGCCTCACAATTGTTGCCATCGGCACCAGCCTGCCAGAGCTTGCTGCCAGTGTTGCCAGCGCCCTGAAAAAGCATCCGGACATGGCTCTGGGTAATATCATTGGCTCCAATATGTTCAACCTGTTGGTGGTTATGGCGGTGCCGGGTCTGGTGGCTCCGGGCGCGATCAGCGCCCTCGCATTTACCCGGGACTACCCTTCCATGTGCGCCCTGACCCTGCTGCTGGCGGCTCTTATTCTGTTCGGGAAGAAGCCTAGAGTGCTCGGTCGAGTTTCTGGTCTGCTATTGTGTGCCGGATATATCGCCTATAGTGGCGTGCTTATCGCCACGCTCGGTTAATACCGTTACAATCAGCAAAATGTAGCTAGTACCTGACGCCATCCGAATGACAATGATTGAGCCTATGACAGCCATCGCAACTGAAACTTTCTCCCGACCCTCTGTAACATCGCATGAGGAGTTTATCGCTTCCGGGCGTCGCACCATTGCTATTGAACAGGAAGCCATTGCGGCACTGTTGGAGAGGATTAACGAGAGCTTCGGAAGGGCGTGTCAACTGCTCATGACCTGCAAGGGGCGGGTCATAGTCACAGGCATGGGCAAATCCGGCCATATTGCCAACAAGATTGCCTCGACGCTGGCCAGTACCGGAACGCCTGCATTCTTTGTTCACCCCGCTGAAGCACACCATGGTGATATGGGCATGGTTACCGCCA
This sequence comes from uncultured Oceanospirillales bacterium, assembly GCA_947040555.1. Lineage (GTDB taxonomy): Bacteria > Pseudomonadota > Gammaproteobacteria > Pseudomonadales > Endozoicomonadaceae > Sansalvadorimonas. The sequence continues at coordinate 35,240 of CAMRBW010000023.1, forward strand.
GCGACGTGGTCATCGCCCTCTCCAACTCCGGTGGTAGTTCAGAGGTTGTCACCCTGCTTCCCCTGTTCAAACGTTTGGGCATTCCCATGATTGCCATGACCGGCAATCCCCACTCACCGTTGGGACAGGCTGCCGATGTCCACCTGAATACGGGGGTTAATCAGGAAGCCTGCCCCCTTAATCTGGCTCCCACCTCCAGCACCACGGCCACACTGGTTATGGGCGATGCTTTAGCCATCGCTCTGCTGGAAGCCCGTGGGTTTACCGCAGAAGATTTTGCCTTTTCTCATCCGGGCGGTACTCTGGGTCGTCGCCTTTTGCTGAAAGTCAGCAATATCATGCATACCGACGACCGACTGCCCGTTGTCAACAGTGGCACATCCCTGCGTGATGCGCTGCTTGAGATCACCAGCAAAGGTATGGGGCTGACGGCTATTGTCGACGAACAACAGCACCTGCTTGGCATTTTCACTGATGGCGATCTGCGCCGCTCCCTTGATAGTGGCTCCAATCTGCTTTCAGCCACAATTGATGATCTGATGACCAGAAACTGTGTGACTGTTCGCGCTGATATCCTGGCGGCAGAAGCCCTGAAGGTGATGGAAGATCACAAAATTAACGGTCTGATCTGTGTTGATGAAGAACAGCGCCCCGTCGGTGCCATAAATATGCACGATCTGCTCAAGGCAGGCGTTCTCTAAAGTGAGTTTTAATAATCGACAAACCCGTGCGACTGGTTCAGCATCCACGCCATCCGCGCCGGTCAATTCTCTTCAACGGGCATACACCTATTTTATGTGCAAGGGCATAAAACCCCTGCGCCAGCTCGCCTTCCTTATTGCCGGGCTGGGCTTTATCGCTTTGATAGGCTATTGGTCCTATTCAACCGAAAGCCCCGCTATTATCAGCAGCAGGGATAGGGGAAAAACGATAGATACCGCACCGGATTTCTTCATCAAAGATATAGTCATCCAGGAGTTTGACACACGCGGAGATCTGGAATCGACCCTTATCTCTGAAGAGGTCAGCCATTTCCCCCATAACGACATTATGCTGCTGACCCAACCAGATTTATGGACTTACGAAAAAGACCGTCAACCATGGCACACAACTGCAGACAATGGTCGCATACTTCCGGACGGTGAAACCATTGAACTGATCAACAATGTCGTCATGCGCCAGAAAGATGAAAATGGCGAGTCCGAACTGCGGGTAGACACTCCTTTTCTCACCGTTTACTCTGGGCAGGAGTATGCCGATACCGACGCACCTGTCCGCCTGTTAAACTCGACAGATGTTGTGAACGCGATGGGCATACGCGTGTTTTACAAACAGGACTTTATTAGGCTTAAATCCAGAGTAAATAGCATTCATGAAAGTCGCTAGACACCGTTATTTTTCCATATTTTCCCGATGGGGTCTGACCATCGGCGTCGTCTGTGCTGTTTTTACCAGTCAGGCCATCGCTCTCTCCAGCGACAGGGAAAAACCTATACACATCACCTCGGACAGCGCCGATCTGGATGATGCTGCAGGTATCGCAACCTACTACGGTAATGTGGTCATGACTCAGGGCTCAACCCAACTCAAGGGGAGCACTATTACCATTTACACCAGTAACCGCGATATCCAGCGCATTGTTTCCGAGGGCGGAGATGAACTGGCCCACTATCAGGAAGATCAAGACAAAAACAAAGGCATCCTGAACGCCTGGGGAGAAACGATTAACTACAACTTGTCCACTGAAACTGTTGAGCTTATCAAACAGGCTCGTCTGGTTCAGAACGGAGACACCTTTACCGGTGACCGCATTGAATACAACCAATCGAAAGAGATAGTCAATGCCCAAGGCAAAAAAGGAAAATCCAGTGGTGGTCGAGTACAAATGGTGATTAAACCTAACCAACCTAAGGGTTAAAGCCCAGGGGTTAATCAGGCACCACTCAAGAGTTACTCAAGTGCTGATTCAGTGCTGCTCAAGTGCTGATTCGGAAAA
>CAMRBW010000024.1 GCA_947040555.1 uncultured Oceanospirillales bacterium
TTTAGTCCCCACTCATACGGAGAACATTAACAGTTTGACCTGCCACGGCTTCATCTTGATCTTGATCTCACGCTTTGCTTCTTCCATCACTCAGTTTTGCTCCACCGATATTGTTATTAGGCTCCCCCGATGCACCGGAAACGATGCCCCAATAATAGAGGGCCTTGTCAATCGGGCATATGGCATTATACGTACAGTGTCGTTTTTAAATCCTGGACGGCTTGTTGATACTCTTTTTTACCGCTAAAAGTGTTGATTATCTGCACGGGTGTACCGAGGGTAGTAAACGGCTTAAGTCGTAATATTTTATATCCTTGATATGTTCAACACCCGCATCGGCATACTTCTCCAGCAACGCCTCCAGCACCTTTTTAGCCTCATCGCCATACTTGGTGAAGTAGTTGCGTTTGCGGACGTTCTCTGCTCGTTCACGGCGGGTAAGCGGCGGTTGATCGAAGACGATGTGGCAAATCAGATCAAAGGGATCAAGCTCGTTGCCCTGTTTTTTGGTGACTTCTGCCTGTAGTTCTTCCCAGAATACCCCTTGTTCAGCCAGTTCCTCGATGATGGCTTTCTTCTGGTCTGCTGACGACCAACAATGAAGCAGGGCAAGAAGGCGGTGACAAAATTTGCCAGCCACAGGTTCCAACCAGTATTAGCTGTGGGACTCATAAGAGTCACTGAAATTTCGGGGTGCCCATGGAGAAAACAGATAAGCCCGGAAAAACCGGGCTTATGCAATATTAACTTCCGGTGAAGTACCAGAGTTATTTGCCAGAACGTTTCATCGAACGCTCAGCCCACTCCATAAAGCGGATGCGGGTTTCCTGATCTGCCTGCTGGAACCAGTAGTGCAGCATCTGTTCGGACAACAGCACATCACCGATGCGGGTTTGCACGCCACCTTCGGCGGGAAGTTTGGCACTGTCGTTATTCATCAGAGCCAGTGCTGCAAATGGAGCGCGGGATTCAATCGCGGCCTCATTTCCTGTGGCGTTGAACTCACGCAGCTCAGTGACCAGATCACGGCTGACCTGCATACCTTCCTTCTTCAGCTGTGCCAGTTTAAAGGGTACGTTTTCACCCTTGCCATTGGTCAGTTTGAAGGCAGGATTTTTGTCGAACTGTTTGGCGGCAGACAGATTGGTCAGAGGCGTGGCGGCCAGATTAATGGTGCTGTCACCCTGATCGGCAAAAGTCACCACATAGTACTCGGAGCGGAACAGATCCTGACTGCTGCCATTGCGAAAGCTGTCAAAAATGCGGAAAACCATCTGCTGATCACCTGTTGGCAGGGCAATATCTTCGGCCTTACCAAAGAAAGTTCTGGATGATTTATAAGCCTTGCCGTTGATCACTTCCAGTTCAATGTTCTTGTCAACGGTCAGATTGGCAGCCCAGGAAGGGGCAGACAAAATAGCTGCTACCAGGGTCAAAGTACGCCCGAATTTCATCACTACACTCCTTAAGACAAATTCGGCTGAAAACCGATTCAGATTCAATTGCGGCCAACCTTGCACATCCGATCCTGGCAATGCAACAGAGACAATGAAAATTTCGCAAAACCACTACGCGACAACCACGAAACAAGCATCTTCTGTAAATCATACGTACAAGGACGTATATAAACCATTCAACAGTAGTGAAAAAACTAAACTTATATTGACCTGAAACAGGTTATGGGTGTAATTATTCAACTATAGTTTATCAACTTTAGTTGATAAACTTTAGCTGATTTTATTTGCATATAGTCGTTTATCATGTCGAGGATGAATATCCGGTAGATGGGATTATCAGACGTACAATACAATTTTTGAGAAGTGCAGGCTGAGCTGATGACACTGGACGTAGAAATTTCTGCTACAGATACCGTTATAAACGACGACGATTGTTTGTGGCGTCGCACGTTCAGTGATGATGACCGCAAAATCATCCGTTCAATGGAAACCATTGTAAACGGCATTGCCAGTGTATTTGGCAGTTTCTGTGAAGTTGTTCTGCACTCTCTGGAAAATCCGGCACGATCTGTTGTAAAGATTGCCAACGGCATAACAACAGGACGTGACGTAGATAGCCCTATTACCGCAGATGCACTGAAACAACTGCATGAAATTGCTCTGCAGGAAGGTTCGGATATTCGACACACCTGCAAAAGAACTCCGGACGGCCAACTGTTCAAATCCACAAGCATGGTGATCCGCAATGCTCAGCAAAAGCCGATTGGCATGCTCTGCATTAACATCAACATGAGTGTTCCCGTCAGTGACTTTATGCAGGCTTTTGCGGTTCCAGGCGCCGATCAGGCACCCGCTGTCGGACACTTTCCAGCCAGCGTTGACGATCTGGTAGAGAGCACTGTGGATCGGACGATTGCCGAGATTAACAGTAACCAGCAACTTTCCAACAAAGTCAAAAACAAGCATACGATCATGTCCCTCTATGAGAAGGGTATTTTTGACATTAAGGAAAGTGTGCCACTTGTGGCAAGGAAACTGGGTGTATCCCGGCACACGGTTTATCTTTACATTCGCCAGCGTAAATTTGGTGAAGGTTAAAGCCTTTTGACATTCAGGCAGCTCCGGCAACCATTGGTTCCGCCGGAGACTGTTCAGTAGTATCTGGATAGACTTTCGATCATGCATACTTTTTTTGTTGCGCCAACACACCACGGTGTTGGTCTGACCTCCGTATCTCTCGGACTGGTTCGCGCTCTGGATAAGCTGGGCTGCCGTGTTCGCTTCTTCAAGCCCGTCGCCCAGACCGCGTCTGCGAATGGCTCCGAAAATTCCGTGGAGATGGTGCGCGCCACCATGTCCCAGCAGACAGTTGACCCTATTTCTTTCCGCCGCGTAGAAGACCTGCTAGGTGCCAACAAGCGCGACGTACTGATGGAAGAGATCGTCAGTAACTTTGATCGTGTTTGCACCGGTGCCGATGTTGTTATCGTCGAAGGTCTGGTGCCAACCCGTGATGCTCCTTATCTTGCTCGCGTGAACGCAGAAATCGCCAAGACCCTGAATGCCAAGGTTATTCTTGTTGGCCAGGCCGACAAGGGCGAAGGTCTGACCGATGTGGCTGACCATCTGCATATTGCTGCTGATATTTTCGGTGGCCTGGATAGCAAAAACGTTCTCGGTTACATCCTGAACAAGCTGAACACCAAAGCTATGGATGATCTGGGTGGCGAAGGTATTTTTGACCCGCTGACCGGTCTGGAGCGTGTTGAAGCTCTGCCACTGGGCTACATCCCATGGCGCAGCGAACTGTCGGCAGTCCGTACTAAAGATGTTGCCGAGGAGCTGAAAGCCGAAGTGCTGTTTGCCGGTGATATGGCCTTCCGTCGTGTCACTCGCTGCATTCTGTGTGTCCGCACTGCTGCCAATATGAGTCACCTGCTCAAGCCTGGCGCACTGATTGTTGTTTCCGGCGACCGGGATGACGTGATTCTGGCTGCCTGTATGGCTGCCCAGAACGGTGTACCTCTGGCGGGCATCCTGATTACCGGTGGCGACAAGCCTGCAGAAGGTGTTCTCGCTCTGGTGGAGCGATGCCTGCACGACACTGGTCTTCCCGTTCTGATGGTACAGGATGGCTCTTTTGAGACCGTTACCCGCCTGGATCGCATGAGTTCTGCCGTACGTTCCGATGATCTGGAACGTGTTGAACTGATGATGGAGGCTATTGCTGAGCACATCAACGTAGAAACCCTGCGTAACCTGATTGCTGCCGCCAGCGAGAAGCGTCTCTCTCCTCCAGCATTCCGCTACCAACTGATGCGCAAAGCGCAGTCGGCTAACAAGCGTGTTGTTCTGCCTGAAGGTGATGAGCCACGTACCATCAAGGCGGCGGCTATCTGTCAGGAACGCGGTATCGCCAACTGTGTGCTGCTGGGCAAGCCGGAAATCATCCGTGCCGTTGCTGAAGCTCAGGGTATCGAATTACCGGAAGGTCTGGAAATCATGGATATGGACGTAGTCCGTAGCCAGTATGTCGAGCCAATGGTTGAGCTGCGCAAGAGCAAGGGCCTGACCGCACCTATGGCGGAATCCCAACTGGAAGACACTGTTGTTCTGGGCACCATGATGCTGGCTCAGGGCGATGTTGACGGTCTGGTTTCCGGTGCTTTACACACCACCGCCAACACCATTCGTCCTGCATTCCAGCTGATCAAGACCAAGCCTGATGCAGCCAATGTGTCGTCTGTATTCTTTATGCTGATGCCGGATCAGGTACTGGTTTACGGTGACTGTGCCGTTAACCCTGATCCAACTGCAGAGCAACTGGCAGATATCGCCATTCAGAGTGCTGACTCCGCTGCCGCCTTCGGTGTTGAGCCTCGTGTAGCAATGATCAGTTACTCGACCGGCACCTCTGGTATCGGTGCTGATGTAGACAAAGTACGTGAAGCAACCCGTATCGCTAAAGAGCGTCGCCCTGATCTGATCATCGACGGCCCTCTGCAGTACGATGCGGCTTCTGTTGAGTCCGTAGCCAACAGCAAGGCTCCAGGAAGTTCTGTTGCCGGTCGTGCGACAGTATTCATATTCCCTGACCTGAACACCGGTAACACCACTTATAAGGCGGTACAGCGTAGCGCCAATGTTGTGAGTGTTGGTCCGATGCTGCAGGGCTTGAACAAGCCTGTAAACGACCTGTCCCGCGGCGCATTGGTAGACGACATCGTTTACACAATCGCTCTGACCGCGATTCAGGCACAGGCCGAAGAAGACGCGAAAAACGCTTAACGCGCTTGCGGTCGTGACAAATTTTTAAGGATGTGGTCGCCAGTGACGGGAGCGTAAGGATGCTGCCGACGCTGGAACCACGCAAGTTATAACCCTGACACTGATGCTGAAAGTAGCACGAGAGGGTAATTTAATGACTACTGAACAATTTCAAGCAGCTTGGGAAGGCTTCACAGCCGGTGACTGGAAAGAGTCCGTAAACGTTCGTGACTTCATCCAGCTGAACTACACCCCTTACGAGGGTGACCAAGACTTCCTGACCGGCGCCACCGAAGCGACCGATACCTTGTGGGACAAGGTTATGGAAGGCATCAAGATTGAGAACAAGACCCACTCGCCTCTCGATTTTGACACCCAACTGCCATCCACCATCACCAGCCACGATGCCGGTTACATTACCAAGGAACTGGAGACCATCGTTGGTCTGCAGACCGAAGCGCCGCTGAAGCGTGCCATCATACCGAACGGTGGCATCCGTATGGTTGAAAGTTCCTGCCAGGCTTATGGCCGTGAGCTGGATCCAACAACCAAAGAGATCTTCACCAAGTACCGCAAGACCCACAACCAGGGTGTATTCGATGTTTACACCGCTGGCATCACGGCTTGCCGTAAGTCCGGCGTACTGACTGGTCTGCCAGATGCGTACGGCCGTGGTCGTATCATCGGTGACTACCGTCGTGTAGCGCTGTACGGTATCGACTTCCTGATGAAAGATCGTGCCAAGCAGCACAAGTCTCTGGAAGAGAAGCTGAGCAACGGCGAAGATCTGGAAGCAACTATCCGTCTGCGTGAAGAGCTGTTCGATCAATACCGCGCTCTGGGCGACATGAAGATCATGGCTCAGAAGTACGGCTACGACATCAGCGGTCCTGCTACCAACGCTCAAGAAGCTGTACAGTGGACCTACTTCGCTTACCTGGCTGCCATCAAGAGCCAGAACGGTGCGGCCATGTCTCTGGGTCGTACCGCGACCTTCCTGGACGTTTACATTCAGCGTGACCTGGCTAAAGGTCTGATCACCGAACAGGAAGCTCAGGAGTTCATCGACCACTTCGTAATGAAGCTGCGTATGGTGCGTTTCCTGCGTACTCCTGAGTACGATCAGCTGTTCTCCGGCGACCCAATCTGGGCTACTGAATCCATCGGTGGTATGGGTCTGGATGGTCGTACACTGGTTTCCAAGACCAGCTTCCGTTTCCTGAACACCCTGTACAACATGGGCCCATCTCCTGAGCCGAACATCACGGTTCTGTGGTCCGAGCAGCTGCCACAGGGCTTCAAAGAGTACTGTGCCAAGGTCTCTATCGATACCAGCGCTATTCAGTACGAAAACGATGACCTGATGCGTCCTGATATGACCAGCGATGACTATGCAATCGCGTGTTGCGTATCACCAATGATCGTTGGTAAGCAGATGCAGTTCTTCGGTGCGCGCTGCAACTTGGCCAAGGCTATGCTGTACGCCATCAATGGTGGTGTGGACGAGAAGATGAAAATTCAGATCGCTCCAAAGACTGCCCCGATCACTAGCGAATACCTGAACTACGACGAAGTGTTTGCACGCTTCGACGAAACCATGGATTGGCTGGCGACCCAGTACGTGACTGCCCTGAACTGCATCCACTACATGCACGACAAGTACAGCTACGAAGCCGCTCTGCTGGCTCTGCACGACCGTGACATTATTCGTACTATGGCGTGTGGTATTGCGGGTCTGTCCATCGCTGCTGACTCTCTGTCTGCTATCAAGTACGCCAAGGTTAAGCCGGTTCGTGACGAAAACGGTATCGCGGTAGACTTCGAAATCGAAGGCGACTATCCAAAATACGGCAATAACGACGACGCCGTAGACAGCATTGCCTGTGATCTGGTTGAGCGCTTTATGAAGAAGGTTGCCTCTCACAAGATGTACCGCAACGCTATCCCAACCCAGTCTGTACTGACCATCACCTCTAACGTGGTCTACGGTCTGAAGACGGGTAACACGCCAGACGGTCGTCGTGCAGGTCAGCCTTTCGGTCCCGGTGCCAACCCAATGCACGGTCGTGACACCAGCGGTGCTGTTGCCTCCCTGAGCTCCGTTGCCAAGCTCCCATTTGAGTACGCGAAGGACGGTATCTCCTACACCTTCTCCATCGTACCTCGTGCGCTGGGTAAGGACGACAAGAGCCGTCAGGTTAACCTGGCTGGTCTGATGGACGGTTACTTCCATAACGAATCGGCGCGTGAAGGTGGTCAGCACCTGAACGTGAACGTTATGAACCGCGAGATGCTGATGGATGCTATGGAAAACCCAACCAAGTACCCAAGCCTGACCATCCGTGTATCCGGTTACGCTGTACGTTTTAACTCTCTGACCAAAGAGCAGCAGAACGATGTAATCACCCGTACCTTTACTGAAACTATGTAAAAGAGACGGTTAGGGAGACTTTAAAGTCTCCCTAAAAACGAAAGGCCGCAGAAGTGATTCCGCGGCCTTTTTCTATCCGATTTAGCATGAAAGGTGGCTCAGGGCTAGATGGGGTTTACGGCGCCTCCCGCAGCGACTCCTTTGGGAGGCGTTTCATATGCTTGATACCTGGACCTGCATTCGACTGGCAGATACTCACTATCAACTATATTTCTCGTTACTTGCTGACTGCCGGTCGTCGGCCCACGACAAAACCAAGTAATAGAACCTTGTGTTGGAACATACGCGGGTCTGAGCCCAATTATATTCTTAGTAGGGTGGACCTTATTATTATAGGTAATAATAATTATACCATCTGTACCGATAACTACTGATGTCACAGCATTACCGGAAATACTTTCCACGCCTGCTTCTGAATTTGTATCCGGAAAATCTCCATGCGTTGCGTGATACTCTGCCACTGCTACCTTCATTGACTGTGCCAGAGTAAGCCCCTCTGCAACATGAGCACGTTTGACGTAGTTTTGATAAGAAGGATAGGCAATAGCGCTCAATATCCCGATTATCGCAACAACAATCATCAACTCAATAAGAGTGAAACCAAAACGGCCCGTTATTCTGATATTTTTATCCCTGATGCCACTCATCGTTCTCTCCCTAAACTGAGGCGACCTCCCTCAATTATAGACAACTGGCTTTCTCTCGCTCAGAAGATCCCGTAACTGCTCATTTTTAACTGGCAAATCTGCACTTTTGAAACCGTAACTCCCGGAAATACTGGGCTTCCGGGGAGGAGGCGTCTCATTTGCCAGAGAATTATGAGCAGTTACAAAATCCCCGCCAGACCAGAATTTTATATCTATCAATACAGATCACTGATGATAGCTACGCAGAGCATTAATCTGTTTAAGGATGTGGTCGCCGATGACGGGAGTGGGAGAATGCTGACTGTGTGCAGCCAGAACAAACGCCTGTTTCGCTACGTACTCGCTGATAGCTGGTTCTGCTCAAACGACAACATGATGTTTATCTGCCATGATTTTTCATGGATTTTTACTGAGACGGAGCTTTCTTACTATCTAATTGTCGTTTATAAGCTTTCACTTTATTCAATTCTGTAAAATATATGAATCGATACTCTCTCAAGTCAGACTTGCTGTTTGCAATCTGCGCTTTCACCATGTTGATGGTGGTAAGCTCCCTCGCCCGGCTGCTGCTGTTTATCTGGAACAATGATATGGCGACAGTAGTGCCGATTTCCGACCTGCTCACGGGGTTCGCAGTAGGGCTCCGTTTTGATCTGATCATCTGTTCCGTCACCTCTATTCCACTGGTGTTCGGGCTGCTGCTACCCCGTGGTCTGGCTCACCGAAAATTATGGATCAGCTGGTTGATGTTTATCTCAGCCGCCATGGTTATGACAGCGCTCGTTGAGCCAGTTTTTTACGATGAGTTCCACAGTCGCCTGAACAGTATTGCTGTGCAGTATCTCAACGAAGATCCTGCCACGGTGTTGAGCATGCTGATCAACGGTACGCCGTTCTTCACGCTACTGTTTGTCTGGGCGGTCTGCCTTGGTGGTCTGCTCAAGGTCTACCTCTGGCTCGACCGGTGTTTCCGTGAACCAGGTCGGAACGGCCTGAAAGGCTGGCTGCCCCGCGTACCTGTCGCGCTGGTTGCACTGGTTTTGCTGGTGATTGGTGCCAGAGGCGGTACTGTTCGCAGCGGCGCACCATTGCGTTGGGGTGATGCGGTGCACAGCCAGAACACCTTTATTAACCACCTTTCCCTGAATGGCGTGTATACCTTTACCAAGGCTCTGGAGCGTCTGGGCGATAAAAAGGAGGCCAATACTGTCTGGCTGACGGCGATGGATAACCAGAAGGCTCTGGATATTACTCGTGAGATGGTACTTGAGTCGGAAGACTCGCTGCTGAATCCGAAGTCACTGGCGCTCTATCGTCAAACGACACCTGACTCTCGTATTCTGCCGGATAATGTAAAGAACGTTGTCTTCATTTTGATGGAGAGCTTTTCTTCCCGGTTTATCGGTGCGGAAGGTGATAAGCACAACATCACCCCCTACTTTGATGCCCTTGCGGAAGAGGGTGTACTGTTTACCCGCGCTTTCTCCAACGGCACCCACACCCATCAGGGCATGTTTGCCACCTTCGCCTGTTTCCCCAACACGCCAGGCAACGAGTACCTGATGCAAAGTGAAGAGGGTCACACGACCTTCAGCGGCTATCCGGCTGTTATGCGCAATCTGGGCTATGAGAATAATGCTTACGTTTACAATGGCGCATTCAATTGGGATAACCAGAAGGGCTTCTTCGGTAACCAGGGAATCACCCGATTTGTGGGTCGGGACGAGATGGTTAACCCCAAGTTTATGGATCCGACCTGGGGTGTCTCCGACGAAGATATGTTCGACCGCTCACTGGAAGAACTGGATAAAATGAACGGCACCGGCGAACCATTCTTCGCCATGTTGCAGACTCTGTCTAACCACATGCCGTATGCCATTCCGGAAGAGCTTGGTGTTGAACCGGTCACGGATCTTGGCTCCCGTAATGAACGGATGACCGCCATGCGTTATGCCGACTGGGCGCTGGGCAAGTTCTTTGAAGAGGCCAGGAAGAAACCCTGGTACAACGACACTCTTTTTGTACTGGTAGGCGACCATGGCTTTAGTGTCTCCGATCTGCTGACGCCTATCGATCTGCTGCGCCACCAGGTGCCCGTGCTGATGATCGCTCCCGGTCTGCGGGATGCGGTTGGTCCGACAGTATCGAAAGTTATGTCGCAGCCCGATGTGGTGCCAACGGCGATCAGTCTGCTTGGCAAGCCTTATGCCCAGCACTGCTGGGGGCGGGATATTCTCTCCCTGGAAGAAAACGACGCTGGTTTTGCCATTATCAAACCTTCGGGCAACTATCCGCTGGTCGCCATGATTGAAGGTGACAAGGTGCTGGTTAAACAGCCCGATATGGCTCCGGAGTTGTTCAGCTATCAATTGGGTGAGCAACCTGCCGCCAAGCAGATCGACGATGCCGCAATAACAGACAGCATGTTTGAACGGTTGTCTGCCTATCTGCAAACCGCTCTTCGCAGTCTGAACAATAAGTCTGTGGGGGATAAGCCCGGTCTGAGTGATCTGTAAAAGAAAAACAACAGCATTGCGAATGGCCCCGCTTCCATCCGCAATGCTGACCGCGCGGCTTCAGTGGCTACAGGCAAAGGCCGGGCATCCATGACTGGCGCACAGGGCCGGTATGTTATGGGGCCTATCCGTGTTCTGGCAGACCCTGAAAGTCAGGCCGATCCTCAGATACGAAATGTTTCCTTAGGACAACCAAGTGTTTCTTCTCTTCAGCACGAGCATTGCCTGTGAAACAGGTATAATAAGCAGCTTGTATTTGACAACCACAGGTTAAGTCCGAGCTTATGATGCAGTCTGATGTCGCCCAGCGTTTTATTTTTGAGAACACCGATATCCGTGGTGAGCGTGTACAACTGGATAGCAGCCTGCAGGAAGCGCTGGCTCCTCACGCTTATCCACAGGTCATCAAGGATCTACTGGGTGAGCTGGCAGCCGCTGCCGTTCTGCTGAGTACCACGCTGAAATTTGAAGGGCGAATGACGCTACAGGCACGCTCTTCCGGCCCCGTCTCGCTGCTGATGGTCGAGTGTACCAACGAGCGCACATTCCGTGGCGTCGCCAATTGGGATGAGCAGCTTTTATCTGCAGATTCTGATCTGAAGGCACTGCTGCCGGATGGTCATCTGGTCATCACTATCGACCCCAATAAAGGCCGTCGTTACCAGGGTCTGGTTCCTCTGGAAGGCGAGACACTGGCTGATTGCTTCAGCAGCTACTTCGCCCAGTCTGAACAGCTACCAACCCGCTTCTGGCTCTCCTGTAACGGCGAACAGGCTGGCGGTTTCCTGCTGCAGGCACTGCCTGCCCACAAAGAGATGAACGCCAAAGCCAGTGCTGCCCGTTGGGAGCATGTGACGGTTCTGGCTGAAACCTTGAAAGATGAAGAGCTCCGTGGTCTGGCCACCGAGGAGCTGCTGCATCGCCTTTATCACGAAGAGGATGTCCGCCTGTTTGATGCCGAACCGGTGAAGTATCTGTGCAGCTGCTCCCGGGAGCGAACCGGCAGCGCTCTGATGACCGTCAGCCCGGCGGATATTCGTGAAATGCTGGAAGAGCAGGGTCAGATCGATATGGATTGCCAGTTCTGCAACACCCGTTATAGCTTCAATGAAGCCGATATCAGCAAGCTATTAGGCGAAGGCGAAACCCGCCACTGAGACCGCGACTGAGAGATGATGCTGTGAACTCGCGTCTCCATCAGTATAATTCCCAGTCCGCCGTATAAAACCGATAGGGAAGAGTTAATGGAGAGCATTTTTCAGCGCATCGCATCTGAGCTAAATGTCAGGGAGCAGCAGGTATCCGCGACCGTGCAGCTCCTTGATGAAGGTGCAACTGTTCCGTTTATCGCCCGTTACCGTAAGGAGGTAACCAGCGGGCTGGACGATACCCAGTTGCGTAACCTTGAGGAACGTCTGCGTTACCTCCGGGAGATGGAAGAGCGCCGCAACACAATTCTGAAAAGCATTACCGAACAGGAAAAGCTGACCCCTGAGCTGGAACAGGCCATCAAAACGGCTGATACCAAAACCCGTCTTGAGGATCTGTATCTTCCTTACAAGCCCAAGCGCCGCACCAAAGGTCAGATCGCTATCGAAGCGGGTCTTGAGCCACTGGCGGACGCTCTGTTCAGCGATCCAACCCTGACTCCTGAAGCGGAAGCGGAAAAATTCATCGACGCTGAAAAAGGCGTTGGCGATGTCAAAGCGGCTCTGGACGGTGCCAAGTACATCCTGATGGAGCGCTTCTGTGAAGATGCTGATCTGATTGGCCGTCTGCGTGACTTCCTGTGGGAAGAGGGACAGCTGTCCAGCCGTGTCGCTGCGGGCAAGGAGAAGGAAGGAGCCAAGTTCCGTGACTACTTTGAGCACGATGAAGTGCTGAAGAGTGTGCCATCCCACCGCGCTTTGGCGATTTTCCGGGGTCGTAACTCCGGGTTGCTGCAAGCTTCCCTGGTTATCGAAGGCACCGAAGATCGCACCGTGACTCACCCGTGCGAGCTGACGGTTGCCGAACACTGGAAGATTGAAGATCAGGGCCGTGCGGCTGACCGCTGGCTGAAAGAGACTGTGCGCTGGAGCTGGCGGGTCAAACTGCTGCCTCAGCTGGAAACCGAACTGATGGGTCGTATCCGTGAATCAGCGGAAGAAGAGGCGATCAAGGTTTTCTCCAAAAATCTGGGTGATCTGCTACTGGCGGCTCCGGCTGGCCCTCGTGCCACGCTTGGCCTCGACCCCGGTCTGCGTACCGGTGTGAAAGTGGCGGTTATCGATGGCACCGGCAAGCTGATCGATCACGCCACCATTTTCCCCCACGTACCTCACAACAAGTGGACGGAGTCCCTTGGCACGATCGCCAAGCTGGTACTCAAGCACCGCGTTGAGCTGATCGCTATTGGCAACGGCACCGCCTCCCGTGAAACTGACCGTTTTGCCGCCGAGCTGATCAAGCAGTTCCCGAAGCTGAACCTCTCCAAGATCGTAGTGAGCGAAGCCGGGGCTTCTGTTTATTCTGCGTCTGAGTTGGCGGCCAGAGAGTTTCCGGATCTGGATGTGACCTTCCGTGGTGCAGCCTCCATCGCCCGTCGTCTGCAAGACCCGCTGGCTGAGTTGGTGAAGATCGAGCCAAAGGCGATCGGTGTCGGCCAATACCAGCACGATGTCAGCCAGACCCATCTGGCTCGCAGCCTGGAAACTGTCGTTGAGGACTGCGTAAACGCCGTTGGCGTTGATGTGAACACCGCCTCCAGCGCCCTGCTGACCCGCGTGTCTGGCCTGAGCGCCACTATCGCCCAGAACATCGTTAACTACCGTGATGAGAATGGCGCATTTGCCAATCGTGCACAGCTGAAGAAGGTCTCCCGCCTCGGTGAGAAGACCTTTGAGCAATGTGCAGGCTTCTTGCGTATCATGAACGGCGACAATCCGCTGGATCGTTCTTCGGTTCACCCGGAAGCTTATCCGGTAGTGCAGGATATTGCTGCCCGTTTTGAACGTGATGTTCGTGGTCTGATCGGTGACTCCCCGTTCCTGCGTGGCGTTAAGGCCGCCGATTTTATCAATGACACGTTTGGTCTGCCAACGGTCACCGATATCATCAAAGAGCTGGACAAACCTGGCCGAGACCCGCGCCCCGAGTTCAAGACCGCCACCTTCCAGGAAGGCGTTGAGGATATCAAAGACCTCAAACTGAACATGGAGCTGGAAGGGGTGATCAGTAACGTGACCAACTTCGGCGCGTTTGTCGATATCGGCGTACATCAGGACGGTTTGGTGCATATCTCTGCTTTATCCAACAAGTTCGTGAAAGATCCACGGGAAGTGGTCAAAGCGGGCGACGTTGTTCGGGTGAAGGTACTGGAGGTGGACGTCGAGCGTCGCCGTATTGCCCTGACCATGCGTCTCTCTGATGATGCCAATGCTATGGCGGCAGAAAAGCCGGCGCAGCGTCAGGATCGTCGCCCTGTCCGTTCTGATGCTCGTAACGAGAGCCGTAAGCCTGCTCATCGGGACGGTAACGGTGGCAATAAGAATAGTGCTGGTCAAAACAAAGCCCCACAGGGTGGCTCTTTTGCCGATCTTTTCGCTAACGCCAAAAAGCTACGCAAGTAAGCTACATATCCATGACTGAGCTTCGGCACAGCCTGCGCATATCGCAGCAGGTTGTACCGAAGACGACACCAGAAAGGTTTCATCTTGTCTGCAAGATTCTCGCACCGACTGCAGGTGCTCTCCGAAGGTGACAATAAGGCATGCCTGCAGATCCTGCACGGCATTGAGAAAGAGGGCCTGCGGGTCACTCCTGATCTGCTCCTGTCCCAACAGCCTCACCCCCAAGCGCTGGGCTCTGCACTGACCCATCCCTACATCACCACCGATTATTCAGAGGCATTGCTGGAGTTTGTGACGCCTGTTTTTCTGAATCCGGAAGATACCCTGGATTTTCTGGCCGAACTGCACACCGAAACGCTATTAAAAATACCGCCAGGGGAGCTTATCTGGAACACCAGCATGCCAGCAGTGCTGCAGGGGGAAGACTCTATTCCTGTTGCCACCTATGGCATCTCCAATATCGGCACCATGAAGCATGTTTATCGCCAAGGGCTGGCTCATCGCTACGGTAAGGCGATGCAGACTATTGCCGGAATTCACTATAACTTCTCCCTCTCTGAACAGTTCTGGGAGATTATCCGCGGCGCGGATGGTGATAAGAGTGCTTTGTCGGCACAGGATTATCAGTCAGCCAGTTATTTTGCCATGATTCGCAATTTCCGCCGTTACGCCTGGTTGCTCTCCTACCTGTTTGGTGCCTCTCCTGCTGTCGATGCCAGCTTTCTTGAAGGTAACAACAATCATGGCCTGGAAAGGCTGGATGACAAGACCTGGTATCTGCCCTGGGCCACCTCCCTGCGTATGAGCGATCTGGGTTACACCAGTGATGCCCAATCCAGCCTGCAGGTCTGTTACGACACGCTGGATAGCTACATCAAGAGCCTCTGGCAGGCGACAAATACCTCTTACTTTCCCTATGAGAAGATCGGAACCGTTGGACCTGATGGTGAATATCGTCAGCTCAATGCCAATCTGCTGCAAATCGAGAACGAGTTTTATGGCACCATTCGCCCTAAGCGGGTGGTTCAGTCGGGTGAGAAGCCGGTGGTTGCTCTTAAGGAGCGCGGGGTGGAGTACATTGAAGTGCGCTGCCTGGATATCAATCCTTTGCTGCCCTTGGGCATCGATGCGAATCAAGCCCGTTTTATGGATATCTTCCTGCTATTCTGTGCCCTGCAAGAGAGTCCCGAATTCTCTGAAGATGAATGCAAGGCTGCCACTCACAACTTTAAAGTGAGTGTCAGTGAGGGGCGTCGTCCGGGGCTGGAACTGGTAGATGGTGGTCAGTCTCGCACTCTGATAGCGTGGGCTGAGACACTGTTTGAGAAGATGGTTCCCGTTGCTGTCCTTCTGGATCAGGTCAACGAGACGGCTCTTTACAGCGAAAGCCTGAGCAGTGAACAACAAAAACTGGCTGATGGCCGTCTGACACCTTCTGCGACTATTCTGCAAACGTTGAGCGCAGGGAAGAGTTTGCGGCAGTTCTCCGCCGAGCAATCACTCAAGCAGGGTGACTACCTGAAAGCTCAGCCGCTTAACGAGGAGAGGCGCAGATATTTTGATGATCTGGCTGTTCGATCACTTGCGGATCAGACCGATAGAGAAACGAAAGACACTGTGAACTTCGAAACCTTTCTCCGTGAGTACTTTGAGAGCCAGGAGATGCCAGAATGCTTTGCTGGACCCACACACTAAGTGCAATGTGCACACCACAGGTAAACTCTGTCTACCCCGTTGGAAATGCAGGGAGTTTGAAATAGATGACAACACTTCAATTCAAGGCGCTTCAATACAAAGTACTTGAGTCCAGAGTGCTTAATAACCTGGTATTTGTCTCGGCGGCCGGGCTTATGGCGACGGCTCTGTTCTTTGAGCATGCTATGGGGCTGGCGCCCTGTCCGCTGTGTATTACCCAGCGTATTGTTGTTGTCGCTCTTGGTCTGACCGGTCTGACGGCAGCGCTGCATAATCCGACGGCTAAAGGCTATCGTCGTTACGGTGTCGCCCTGACCACTCTGGGCATTCTGGGGATTGGGCTCGCTATTCGCCAGCTCTATATCCAGAGCCTTCCTCCCGGTGATATGCCTGCTTGTCTGCCTGGCCTCGATTATCTTATCGAAGTGATGCCCTTGACGGATCTACTGGTGGTTATGTTTAGTGGTACCGGTGACTGCGCGGAAGTTCAGTGGACACTTTTGGGTCTTAGTATTCCCGGTTGGACGTTGCTCTGTTTTCTCGGCTATAGCGCTTTGGGACTTTTTGAAGTGATGCGCCATCGTATTCTTCCTCAGTAAACGATTCCTGCCCGACATCTGTCGGGCCTTTTCTATTCTGTAAACTCCTCGGATGTACGTGACCCATTATGCGTGGCCTGTTTATTCTTTTACTCTTTCAAACGCTCGGTGAAGTCGGCTCCCGTGTTTTGGGGCTGCCTCTGCCCGGCTCGGTCATCGGCATGTTCCTGCTGCTGGGAACATTGATGATCATTGGGCATGCTCCCGAAGATATTGATAAATGCAGTCAGACCTTGATTCAGAACCTCGGCCTGTTGCTAATCCCCGCGGCGACCGGTTTTGGCTACTACCTGATCGAAGTGCAGGGGCAGATTCTGCCCATAGCTGTTGCCGCATCGTTGGGAACAGTGCTAACCATCCTGTTCACGGCCTTGTTAATGAACAAATTAATCCAGCGGAATGACAATCATGGGTGACTCAATGGATGATTTTACAGCGCTACTGTCCTGCCCGGTTGTTGTTATCACCATTACTGCTGGCGCTTTTCTCTTGGGGCAGAAGCTCTACATACTCTGCAAACGCTTCCCTCTGTGCCATCCGATTGTGATTGCAGCCGCCGCGGTGACGGTGTTTCTTGAGGCATCAGGCGTCTCTTATGCCGAATACAAAAACAACACCAGTATTCTGGGTATGTTGTTGGGCACCGCTACCGTTGCGCTCGCTGTGCCGCTTTATCAGCAACTTCATCTCATCCGCGCCTACGCTCGCCCGCTGCTTATTACTCTGGTGGCTGGAGCCTTCTTTGCGCCTGCCAGCGCCGTTCTGCTGGCCTGGTTAGTCGGGGCGAACAAAACAACTCTGCTGTCGCTGGCGGCGAAGTCTGTCACCACGCCCATAGCTGTAGCTGTTACTGAAAGCATTGGCGGTATTGTCGCTCTGGCGGCGGGTGTGGTTATTGTGGTGGGCATTTTTGGGGCTCTCATCGGGCCGCCGATTCTTGATCGTCTGAATATACAGGATAAGGCTGTGCGAGGGTTTACGCTCGGGCTCGTCTCTCATGCTGTGGGCACGGCCCGCGCTTTTGAGCTCGACCCTGTGTCCGGCGCATTTGCCAGTTTGGGGCTGGCTTTAACGGGGGCTCTTACCGCTATTGTTATACCTCTTTTTTGGCTCCTGTTTTAATTTCGCAGACTCATTTCACCGGTCACTCTGGCGAAGCGTGTGTTCTTCGAGCGGTCCGCCTGCTCACAGGCTCTGCAGGCTTCGCAAGAGAAAGATATTGCTGGGAAGCTCTTTTTTACCATAGCTTTTTTACCATAGCTTTTTACCGTAGAAATGCCGCTCCTGCTTCCATCGTTCGTGGTAGGCGACACTTTCCGTTTATGGCGGTTTGTTATTACAACTGCTCATCACTGCAACAAGTAAAGTTAATCATGTAGTTTGTTAGTCGGATGATGCATTGGTAGATCATTATAAAAAATATACAAATATTATTTTTTATTTATATTAAAAATGTTTATTTCAAATAGTTATTAACTTCCCACCTTTTTAGGTTGCTTTTATCATTTTTAGAAAATGCCAGACGATTTTTATTATTAACTCTTGAAGTTAACATATTGGCTGCCGTACTCTAGACGAAACCGATCGATAGTTATCAGCCTTGATCGGCCTTTCCTAATGTGGCTGTAAAAAATCCAGATGCTAACAGTAAAGGGGAAAGAGGATGCTGGAGGGTTGCAAATCAGCTAAAGAAAGATGGGGGGGCGTTTCCGAGCTTATTGATAATTGGCTTAATGAGCGACAAAACATACTGGTTCTCTATTGCTCCATGACCGGTATTGATCAGCAGGGTGAGGATGACCGCCCTCTGTTGGATAAGTTGCGGAATTTCTGCCAAATGCTCGTTGATTACGTGTCTGCCGGTCATTTTGAAATTTATGAGCAACTGGAGCAAGAAGGTCGCGATTTTTGTGACAATGAGGCTTTAGCTCTATCACAGCAGCTGTTTGATCATATTCAGAGAAACACGAATCGTTGCCTTGATTTCAATGACAACTGTGAAACACTCAGTAGTGTTTCAGATTTGCAGGAGGCATTGTCACGTATAGGTGAAACACTCGAAGAGCGTTTCTCTTTGGAGGATCAGTTAATATCAATGCTGCACAGTGCCCATGGCGACAAGGCTGACCAGTTAGCCGCAGGTCAAATCAGTTCTACTGGCTGCTGATATCAGCAGCCAGTAGGTTACTCACGCGTATCTAAAACAATTTCAGCGAGTTAGTCCTTCTTCTCAGAAGCGTTGACGTTGATCAGCTCAACCTTGAAAACCAAGAGTGAGTTCGGGCCGATTCCGCCTTGAGGGGCGCCATTCTGTCCATAGGCAAGATCCGACGGGATATACAGCTCCCAAGTGGAGCCCTCTGGCATCATCTGAAGAGCCTCAGTCCAACCAGAGATCACCCGATTCAGCCGGAATGTTGCTGGCTGACCCTGGGGGTAGGAACTGTCAAATACTGTTCCGTCCAGCAGTTTACCTTCGTAATGTACCGTAACTTCGTTAGTTTCACTTGGCTTGATACCCTTGCCAGCAGTAAGAACTTTGTACTGAAGACCAGATTTTGTAGTGACGATATCAGATTTTTTGCCATTTTCCTTCAAGAATTCATTGGCTTTCTCAAGGTTTTTTTGACCCATCTCCAACATCTGCTTTTGCATTTTTTCTGCAGCAGCACGCTGGGCTTTTTGGATCTGTTCCTCCATGTCGCTTTGGTTAAGAGCCAGCTTCTGGCCAGACAGTGCGTCATGGATGCCCTTTGCAACCCACTCTGCATCCAAATTGTCATGCATTTCTTTCATTCGGGAACCAAACATGGCCCCCAGGCTATAGCCAAGTTTTTCTGACTCAGCAATCGGAGCTTTTTCTGCTTCTGCAGCAAACACGCCCCCTGCGATGGTGGAAAGAACCAGCGCTGTAACAAAAAATTTTAACTTCATTGCATCCTCATCTTTAAAAAATTTGAAGGGTGGACGGCTGACGATAGCACATCATATTCAATTTTATGACAAAGCCAAGAGGATAGAATAGTAAATATGTAAAAAACGTCACTTTTCTGAGATGGGAGGAAGTCAAATAAGAGCGGGGGGAGTACAAGCTATGAATTTCTCCACAAAGCGTATGTTTGCAGGCTGCAAAAGTAAAACCGTATCTGACCCTTCTATAAATCGTTTTTGTATAGTCTTTTTATGAAAGACTGTCATTGTCGTAAATAAAAAAATTTTGCAATTCTTTAAATGATTGGTCTATGGTCTTTTGTAATGGCTAGATATATGTATTAATAGTTTTATAAGTGATGATGTTTGATGTTTGCAATTCCGTGAATCTGCGTGATCCGGCAAAACATATAAAGCAAAAGCATATTTGATAGTTGGTTTGAGAGTGGTAAACGCACGATAATTATGGTTGGATTAATTAATATTTGTAAACAGCCGAATAGTAGAAACAAGGCAGAGTGGGAATAATGAGCCATGCAGTAAATTTCATTACTGGCTCCGATAATAGAAAGTAAGAGGTTATTTATCTGGTCATCAACCCTTATTTTGGGAAATGTCCAGATTTAGAGATTAAAAATAGCGGTACAGGAACACACGTAGATTATTCAGATTGTTGGAGTAATCGAATATGAGCCAGTCGCTGTCGCCAAATCACTCAGAGACTCCGTGGTACTGATTGGGCGCGATAGCATCTGGATACCGGAAGACAAAGCACTGTCTGATGGTATCGCGCTTGCAAGTGCTAAATGGAGAAAGCTATGAGTAATGTTGAAAAGGACTTCGACAAGTCCGAAGCAGCGGGCAGAGAAGCCGGTGCTGCTGCGAAAAAACGAGCCCCGGCTCGCAAAACGACGGCCAAGAAACCGGCCGCTCGCAAAACTACCCGTAAAGCGACAGCTAAAAAGGCTACCGCCAAAAAAGCGACAGCTAAAAAAACGGCCGTTAAGCGTAAAACCACTGCTAAAAAGGCTACGGCCAAGAAGAGCACCGCTAAGAAGACTGCAGTTAAGCGTAAGACTACTGCCAGGAAGACAGCGGCCAAAAAGACTGTAGCGAAGCGTAAAACCACTGCTAAAAAGACTACAGCCAAGAAGACCACAGCTAAAAAGGCTACCGCTAAGAAGAGCGCTGCTAAGA
Source organism: uncultured Oceanospirillales bacterium (assembly GCA_947040555.1). Lineage (GTDB taxonomy): Bacteria > Pseudomonadota > Gammaproteobacteria > Pseudomonadales > Endozoicomonadaceae > Sansalvadorimonas. The sequence goes on from CAMRBW010000024.1 coordinate 20,352, forward strand.
AGAGCACCGCCAAGAAGAGCACCGCCAAGAAGACTACTGCCCGTAAGACAGCGGCCAAGAAGACCACTGCCCGTAAGACAGCAGCCAAGAAGACCACTGCCCGTAAAACAGCAGCCAAGAAGACCACTGCCCGTAAGACAGCAGCCAAGAAGACTACTGCCCGTAAAACAGCAGCCAAGAAGACTACTGCCCGTAAGACAGCAGCCAAGAAAACTGTAGCGAAGCGCAAAGCGACTGCCAAGAAGAGCACAGCAAGAAAAACTGCGACCAAAAAGACTGTAGCCAAGAAGAGCACCGCCAAGAAGACCGCAGCCAAGAAGAGCACCGCCAAGAAGACCGCAGCCAAGAAGAGCACTGCTAAGAAGACCGCAGCCAAGAAGAGCACTGCTAAGAAGACCGCAGCCAAGAAGACGACCACCAAGCGCAAGACCACAGCCAAAAAGGCTACAGCGAAGCGCAAGCCTGTCGTTCGCAAGAGTGCCGCTAAAAAGACTGCCGTCAAGCGTAAGCCTGCAAAGAAGACCGCTAAAAAGCGGAAGTAAATCGCTCACTTCTGATATGTTCAACATTTAACGGGGTCTTTTGACCCCGTTATTTATTTGTAGAGTGCCCCCTCCTCTGTATCAATGCATTTCTGATGTGCCTAGAATTCGCGCCATGATCAAATTATCCCAAGTTAGCTTATTAAGGGGTGGCAAGCGCCTGCTGTCCGACAGCAACCTCGTCATCCATCCAGGCCAGAAAGTTGGCCTGACCGGCGTTAACGGCTCCGGAAAGTCCACACTGTTCGCCCTTATTCAGAACAAAATACACCCCGACACCGGGGAGTTTTCCATCCCTTCCGGCTGGCGCATTACCCACATGGCACAGGAGGTTCAGGCTCTTGCCCAAGCGGCTGTTGAATATGTGCTTGATGGCGACCATGAGCTGCGCCGGATTGAGAAAGGGCTCGCTGAGGCTGAGGCCAAAGGTGACGACCACGCCCTCGCAAAGCTGCACGCAGATTTCGATGCCCACCACGGCTACACCGCCCGCTCCCGTGCAGAGCAGCTCATGCACGGCCTGGGCTTTCGACAAGAGCAGATCGGCAATAGCGTAAAAGATTTCTCCGGTGGTTGGCGAATGCGCCTGAATCTGGCGCGCACGCTGATGTGTCCCTCCGACCTTCTGCTTCTTGATGAACCCACCAACCACCTGGACATGGATGCCATTCTCTGGCTGGAGGAGTGGTTGAAGCGTTATCCCGGTACTCTGCTGTTGATCTCCCACGACCGGGACTTCCTGGATAACACCATCGAGAATATTGCCCACATCGAACGACAGGATATAACCCTCTATCGCGGCAACTATTCCGCCTTTGAGCGCATTCGTGCCGAGCGCCTCACCCAGCAGCAGGCCATCCACGAACGACAGGTGCGGGAACAAGAGCGTCTGACAAAATTTATCGAACGATTCCGGGCCAAAGCCACTAAGGCTCGTCAGGCTCAGAGCCGTATCAAGGCCCTGGCACGCATGGAAACCATCGCTCCGGCTCATATGGATTCCCCATTCACGTTCCGTTTCCCCCTGTCGGACAAACTCTCCAGCCCGCTCATTTCAATGCGCAAAGCCTCGCTTGGCTACAATGTTGAAATTCTAAAGGACGTCACCATAAACCTTCAGCCCGGCGACAGCATCGGTCTGCTGGGACCCAATGGCGCGGGCAAATCGACACTGATGAAATCACTGGCTGGAGCGTTGCAGAAACTGGCAGGTGAAGAGCAACGGGGTGAACACCTCCGTATCGGCTATTTTGCCCAGCACCAGCTGGAGTCCCTTGACCTGAAGGCGACACCTGCGATTCATATTCAGCGCCTCTCCCCTGGGGCCCGTGAACAGCAGGTTCGTGATTTTCTGGGCTCTTTTGGCTTTCGGGGGGAAAAGGTCGATGAGGAGGTCGGCTCTTTCTCCGGTGGTGAACAGGCGCGTCTGGCTCTTGCCATTATCGCCTGGCAGAAGCCCAACCTTCTGCTGCTGGACGAACCGACCAACCATCTGGACCTGGAGATGCGTCACGCCCTGACCATGGCGCTCCAGGAGTTCGATGGTGCTATGGTTCTGGTCTCCCATGACCGTCATCTGTTGCGCTACACGGTGAATGACCTCTATCTGGTGCACGATGGCAAGGTGGATGTCTACGAAGGCGATCTGGATGAATATTCAGCCTGGCTGGCTAAAATCAAGCGGGAAGAGATCTCCCAGGCGACAGCCGAAGATAACGCCGTTGAGGCTCTGAAGCCCACGGCACAGGATAAGAAAGCACGTAAGCGCCTGGAGGCGGAGCTGCGACAGAAGCTGCGGCCTTACCGTCAGGTCGTGGAGAAGCTGGAAGCTCAACTGGAAAAAATCCAGCAGCAGCTTCTCCAGATAGAAGATCAGCTGGGTGACGCCTCTCTCTATGAGGAGTCCTCCAAAGATCGGCTGCGTAAACTTCTGGATCAACAGGCGGAATTGAGCCGCCAGGCGGCGGACACGGAAGACCAGTGGCTGCTGGCCTCAGAAGAGCTGGAAGCGGCCGAAGAAAAATTAAGATTGCTAACCAACTAGATCAAACAATACTTATTTCGGTGGAAGGGCTCTTCCACCGGAAATTCCTATTATAAAAATAATTCCTGTAGGTATAATCGTTAACCTATGGCTTTGAGGAGGCGCACATGACTCCTGCTTACAGGAGTAATTCACGCTTTCACTCTGGCCATAAAATTATGGGTGCTAAACACCAGTAATCCAAACGGGAACTACTACGGGTAGTTCGTCTCTAATGATCTTGATTATTGACCAAATGTTTGAAAGGGGCTGTTCTTGTCTGCATCAATAAAAGCAACTGACGTGTTGGCGGTAGGGTTGATGACATTTGCGCTGTTTCTCGGCGCAGGTAATATGATTTTTCCACCTTACCTTGGTCAGATCGCAGGATCAGATCTGGTCATAGCATTGCTGGGCTTTCTGATTACCGGTGTCGGCCTGCCGCTGCTAGGTGTCATCGCTACGGCTCGTCTGGGTGAAGGTCTGAGTGGTTTTACCCGTGATCTTCCTGTTTGGATATCAATGGTTGTTGGTCTGGTGCTTTATCTCGCTATCGGACCGCTGTTCGCAGCCCCCCGTACCGGCATTGTGGCTTGGGAAATGAGCTTTGCGGATGTTTTCCCTGATGCTGAATATGGACAAATGATCTACAGCATCGCCTTCTTTGGCGTGACGCTCCTGCTCTCTCTGTTCCCCGGTCGACTGATCGATAGCATTGGTAAAATTATTACCCCTACGCTGGTTGTGGTGCTTCTGGCGATTGGTGTTGGTGTTTTCATGTTCCCACAGGGCGAGACAGGAACAATTACCACAATCGAAGGCAATGCTTTCTCATGGGGCTTCCGGCACGGCTATCAGACCATGGACACCCTGGCCTCACTGGCGTTCGGTATCGTTATTATCACGGCACTGCATGCCCGCGGCGTGACCGATAAAAACGAAATAACCCGTCATACCATTACTGCGGGTGTTATCGCTGCAGTTGGTCTGGGCGCTGTGTACATCATGCTGGCCTACTTGGGCGCGACCAGTCACGCGGTTGCACCTGGTGCGGAGAATGGCGCAGATATCCTGACCTCCTACATCTTCTCTATGTACGGCTCGTTTGGCACAGTACTGCTGGGTATTTCCATCACACTGGCCTGTTTGACCACCTCTGTTGGCCTGATGACGGCTTGTGCTGAATACTTCAATGAAGTACTGCCCGCTATGAGTTACCGCGGTTACGTGATTCTGTGCACTTTAGTGAGTGCCGTCGTTGCCAATGTTGGTTTGAATGAGCTGCTGTCGCTGACTCTTCCGGCATTGCTGATCATCTACCCGATTGCAATCAGCTTGATTCTTCTGGCTCTGGTGCGCAAATTCATCAAAGAGCCATCAACAACCTACGTGATGACGCTGATTCCCGTATTTGCGGTGGGTCTGATTGATGGCCTGGCTGCGAGTAACGTGGCATGGGCAACAGTTATCTCGGGCAGTACTCTCTCCTCTCTGCCTTTGCACGATGAGAGCCTGGGCTGGTTGTTCCCCGGACTGGTCGGTTTTATGTTTTCCTTTGCGATAAGAGGAAACAAGACTGCCGCTGAGGTTTGATCCCAGCCGTCAGGCTATACAACAAAGGCTGCCAAAAGGCAGCCTTTGTTGTATCGGGCCGTTAATTATACTTCTTCTGTCTCTGCATGAACGGTGTCCAGACGACCAAGCAGGGTGCCGACTTTCTCGGACCAGGACTGCAACTCACAACGCAACTCTGAGTTTTCCTTTTCCAGCTTTTCTTTTATTTCACGCAATTCGTCGAGCTCGAGGCGATAGAGACCAATAGTCTCAACGGCATTTTGAATTTTGGATTCCAGCTGGTTCAAGGTTTCAATGGACATATAGGAAAATCTCACTATGAGTGAATTTTGTTTATCCATATTAGAATTTCGGCAGAAGCTAGTAAACAGCCAAGACTTATATGTTGCGTGTTTATATAAATCTCAGAAAAACGAGCAGAAATACCTAACCGTGTTTCGCGATATGATTGCGTAGCTTGAGCAGAATGTTTAGCTCTGCATAAATGCTTGCAGAGTGAACTCGGGCATAATGCCCAGATATAAGATCTCATTTGAATAAGAGGTGTCGGTTTGTCGCAGAAGTTTATCGGAGCCCATGTCAGTGCTGCAGGTGGAGTGGAGAATGCTCCGTTGAATGCCCATAACATTGGTGCCAGCGCTTTTGCGCTGTTCACCAAGAGCCAGCGACAGTGGGCGGCCAAGCCGCTTACAGAGAAGAGTATTGATCTGTTCAAAGAGCGTTGTGCCAAATTTGGTTTTGCGCCGGAACAGATTCTTCCCCACGACAGTTACCTGATAAATCTCGGGCATCCGGAAGTTGAAGCGCTGGAGAAATCACGCAACGCTTTTATCGATGAGATAGAGCGCTGCAGGCAGCTGGGGCTGGACCGTCTGAACTTTCACCCGGGTAGCCACCTGCGCACTCTCAGTGAAGAGGCGTGCATCACTCGTATCGCTGAGTCCATCAATATCGCCCTGGACAGAACCGAAGGGGTGATTGCAGTTATTGAGAACACTGCCGGACAGGGCAGCAATCTGGGCTGGAAGTTCGAGCAAATTGCCGCAATGATCGAGCAGGTGAGTGACAAAAGCCGTGTCGGTGTCTGCATTGATACCTGCCACACCTTTGCCGCCGGTTACGATCTACGCACCAAAGAGGCATGCGAACAGACCTTTGCCGAGTTTGAACGGATTGTCGGTTTTCAGTACCTCAAAGGCATGCACCTGAATGATTCCAAGGGCGCATTCGGTTCCAAAAAAGACCGTCATCACAGTCTTGGCGCGGGTGAAATCGGTTGGGAGTGTTTCCGCTACATCATGCAGGACAACCGTTTCGATGGCGTGCCGATGGTGCTGGAAACCATCGACGACACCCTCTGGCCAGACGAAATCCAGACGCTTCACCGGTTGGCAGCCGAGGCGCGTTAATAGAGAACCCGGCAACGGATAGTCCCCTCAATCGCCCTCATCTGTTTGATCGCTTCCTTGCTGTGGCCAGCTTGAAGATCGGTGACTACGTAGCCGATATTCTCGTTGGTCTGCAGATACTGACCAGAAATATTGATGCCCTGATCGGAATAAATCTGATTGATGCGACTCAAAATACCCGGAATGTTGTGATGAATATGAAGAATACGGTGACGTCCTTCATAAGCGGGCAAGGACACTTCCGGAATATTGAGCGAGGAGAGCGAGGTGCCGGTATCGCTGTAACGGATCAGTTTATCGGCGACCTCTATACCGATATTCTCCTGCGCCTCCATGGTGCTGCCACCGATATGGGGTGTGAGAATAACGTTGTCGAACTCCCGTAACGGCGAGATGAACGGATCATTATTGGAGTGCGGTTCGACCGGAAAAACATCAATAGCGGCCCCCAGCAGATGCTTACTGCCCAGCGCCGCCACCAGCGCCTCAATGTCGACGACCGAACCCCGGGCAGCGTTGATCAGAATGCTGCCTCTCTTCATGGTCGCCAGCTCTTGCTTTCCAATCATCCATTGGGTCTCGGGTGTTTCCGGAACGTGCAGGGAGACAATATCTGAAGAGGCCAGCAGCTTTTCGAGAGACGACACAGGGTTAGCATTGCCCAGCGGCAATTTGGTCACGATGTCGTAAAACATAACATCCATTCCCAAAGACTCCGCCAGTACGCTCAACTGGGAGCCGATATTACCGTAACCGACGATCCCCAGCCGTTTACCACGCACCTCAAAAGCGTTGGCGGCACTCTTGCACCAACTACCACGGTGAGCCAGAGCGCTCTTCTCTGGTATGCCTCGCGCCAGCATAATGGCCTCAGCCAGCACCAGCTCGGCGACAGATCGGGTATTGGAGTAAGGCGCATTGAATACCGCCACACCATGTTCCGCTGCGGCCTGGAGATCAATGTGGTTGGTGCCGATGCAGAAACAACCCACGGCAATAAGCCGTTCAGCGGCTTGAAATACCTCTCTGCTCAGCTGGGTACGGGAGCGGATACCAATAAAGTGTGCTTTGGCAATTTTCGCCTTTAGCTCGTCGTCTGGCAGAGCGGTTTTCAGATATTCAATGTTGCTATAGTCGGCAGCCCGCAGTGACTCCACTGCAGACTGATGTACGCCTTCAAGAAGTAAAAAGCGGATCTTGCTTTTGTCGAGTGAAGTTGTAGTCATACGCACGTCCGGGCTGCTCTCGCTTATGTCGTCGTATTATTGTTTTTATTTGATCACTGATATTAACACAAGCAGAAAGGGGGCGTGGTCGATCTGCTGAGAAAAGTTTTCGGTTAATGCGTACTGTTAATGCGTACAATGATGGCCAAATGCATTGCAGCACGGTAGAAAAGGCAGCCATAACAATGAAAAAAGAGCAGCTTATCGAAGGTCTTGCCAACACTCTGGCTGCTGCCACAGGCAGTACGCCCCATCTGCTGACCGATCCGGACTCCCTGAGCCATTACGGCCGTGACTGGACCCGCTTTCACACCCCGGCACCGCTGGCTATTGTGCTGCCTGCTTCGATAGAAGAGGTGCAGGCCATCGTCCGTTTTGCGGGAGAACATGGTATTGGGCTGGTGCCATCTGGTGGTCGTACCGGGCTGAGTGCCGCAGCAGTCGCCACTAACGGCGAGCTTGTGGTGGCCTTTGACAAGATGAACAACATAACGGAATTCAATCCAATTGATCGTACGGTAACGTGTGAGCCGGGCGTGATTACCCAACAGCTGCAGCAGTTTGCTGAAGAGAGCGGGCTGTTCTATCCCGTCGATTTCGCCTCCAGTGGCTCCAGTCAAATCGGCGGCAATATCTCTACCAATGCCGGTGGCGTGAAGGTAATTCACTATGGCATGACCCGCGATTGGGTGGCCGGTCTCAAGGTGGTGACCGGTACTGGTGAACTATTGGAACTCAATAAAGGGCTGGTGAAAAACAACACGGGCTATGATCTGCAACAGCTGTTTGTCGGCGCTGAGGGTACGCTCGGTTTTATTGTTGAGGCAACCATGCGTCTGGCTCGTCCGCCACAGGATCTGACCGTGCTGATGCTGGGAGCGGAAAACATGGATGGCGTGATGTCGATTCTGGAAACCTTCCAGCGTGAGCTTGATCTGACGGCCTTTGAGTTCTTCTCACATGAGGCTCTGGCGAAAGTTATTGAACATAGTGGCATTCGCCAACCTTTAGAATCGGCAACGCCTTTTTATGCGCTGCTGGAATTTGAATGCCTCAGCGAAGCCGTAGCAGGCAAGGCAATGACACTGTTTGAACACTGTCTGGAAAAGGGCTGGGTGCTGGATGGGGTGATGAGCCAGAGTCAGCAGCAGTTGCAGAATCTATGGCGCTGTCGTGAAGATATCAGCGAGGTTATCAGCCGCTGGACGCCTTATAAAAACGATATCTCCGTGGTCGTCTCAAAAGTGCCGGCCTGCTTGCGTGAGATTGAAACCGTGGTCTCCCGCGCCTATCCGGATTTTGAGATTATCTGGTTCGGCCATATCGGTGATGGCAATCTGCATTTGAATATTCTCAAGCCTGAGTCGCTGGAACGCGATGAATTTCTGAGTCAGTGCCATCGGGTTAGCCGTCAGATTTTTGATGTCGTGCAGAGATATGGCGGATCGGTTTCAGCGGAGCACGGTATTGGCCTGTTGAAAAAGGCCTACCTGACTTACACCCGCAGTCCGACAGAGGTTGCGCTGATGAGGGGAATCAAAAACGTTTTTGATCCGCATGGCATTATGAATCCTGGCAAGATTTTTGATGTTTGAAAAGCATCGATCTCTGATCGATGCTCGTCGAGCGTCGATCAGATGCCCATATTGCCAAGAGTGTTGAGAACCTGCCGTATGGCATGGGCAATGGTGGGATGCTCCTCGGTAAATTCCAGGGCAAGCCTCTCCAGCTCTTCATTGTAAGCGCCCTCAGGAATCACCCCTTCAGCCTGTGCAATAGCCAATTGTAGCTCGGTGGTGATCTGCCTGAGAGAGGCTGCTGTGCACTCGTCGACGGGCTGCCCCTCCAACATATCGTGCAGTGTCTGGATGCGGACTTTAAGATCTTCGCTCATAAGTGCTACTCCTTTAACCGAAGCCATCGGCAGTTGTCTTGTCAGGACGGCTTTTCACCGCACCTCCATCATAGACTAGTGCCGGATTGTAAGGGAATAGCACTCAATGATTAGATATTAATCAATAAAACTTTAATTTTTATCGATCTCGTGTCAGCCGGATTTTGTTGATCGGGCTTCCCGGGTTGATAAGGTAACCGTAGTCGTCTGGATTATGACGACTCTTTACCGTGCCGAAGACGCCGCTCCGGACGACACCTATTCTGGTTTTGATAAGCTTTAACCAGAGAACAGGTCCCATGCCTGCACCAACGCCATCCGCTTCAACCAGCTCATCAGCAACCTCTCATCAGGATTTGGGCTGGGAGTCACCACGAGATGGCAGCGCCCATCTGGATCCTCTTTTGGACTGCCTGGTCACGATAACCCGGCTCCACGGCCGTCCCAGCAGTGCCGATGCCTTGAGGAATGGCTTGCCGCTTCAAAACGGTCGCCTCACGGCTGAGCTATTTATTCGGGCTGCAGCCCGCGGCGGTTTTTCAGCCCGATTGGTCAAATCCCCCCTCAACAAGATATCTCCGCTGGTGACACCAGTTGTGCTGCTACTGAAAAGACGCAGAGCCTGCGTGCTGACAGCCATTGACCACAAGAAAAAGGTCGCCCGCGTAATCTTGCCTGAATCTGGCAACGGTGCTCGTGAGGTGACTTTTCACATGCTGGCCAAGGAGTATGCTGGACACGCCTTCTTTGTGCGCGAGAAATACCAGTTCGATGCCCGCACGTCGGAAACGCTCAAAGTTCATTCACGGCACTGGTTTTGGGGCACGATAACCCGCTCCTGGCGGATCTATCGGGATGTTCTGTTTGCATCCTTTCTGATCAATATTTTCGCTGTGGTCAGTCCGCTGTTTGTGATGAACGTGTATGACCGGGTTGTACCCAATAATGCCATTGATACATTGTGGGTGCTCTCCATAGGGGCTCTCACCGTTTTTACCTTTGACGCGGTACTAAAGCTTCTGCGTAGTTATTTCATAGATCTTGCGGGCAAAAAATCCGATATTCTGCTCTCTTCCCACATCTTCGAAAAAGTGATGGGTTTATCGATGGCCTCCCGCCCTCAGTCCGTCGGGTCGTTCTCTCGAAATATTCAGGAATTCGAGAGTATTCGGGATTTCATCACCTCATCGACCATCGTAGCTCTGATTGATCTGCCCTTTACGCTCATAATCCTGCTGGTTATTGGCTTTATTGGTGGGCCATTGGCCATTGTTCCTATTATCGGTGGGCTGATTATTGCCCTTTACGGCTATGCTCTGCAGATGCCGTTGCGTCGCTCTGTGGATAAAACGGTGCGCTCCTCAGCCCAGAAAAATGCAACGCTGATTGAAGTTTTGACCAATATTGAAACCCTAAAGGTCGCCCATGCCGAGAGTGATCTTCAGGCACGCTGGGAGAAAAATGTCGGACACATTGCCAAATGGGGTATCAAAAGCAAACTGCTTTCCAGCTCTGCGGGCACGGTTGCAAGCTATATTCAGCAGATCGTGACAGTGGCAATGATTATCACCGGTGTCTACCTGATTGCCGATGGTGAGCTGAGTATGGGAGGTCTGATCGCAACGGTCATGCTCTCTGGGCGAGCACTTGCGCCCATGGCACAGGTTGCCGGCCTCTCAACCCGTTACAACCAGAGCAAGGTGGCCTTGAACGCTCTGGATGACATTATGAAGCTCCCTACAGAACGGCCCGAAGGGAAATCCTATGCCCACAAGCCGGTGATGAAAGGGGATATTGAATTTGATCAGGTCAATTTTTCCTACCCAGGTCAGGAGTTCAAAGCTCTGAACAGTGTCAGCCTGCGCATTCAGGCAGGAGAGAAAGTCGGCATTATTGGCCGTATCGGTTCCGGTAAAACGACGATTGAAAAGATACTGCTAGGACTTTACCACCCGGAGAGTGGCGCTGTGCGTATTGATGGCGTGGATATTCGTCAGATCAATCCTTCAGACTTGAGGCATAACATGGGTTGTGCACTGCAGGATTCGATGCTGATGTACGGAACCCTGAAGGAAAATATCACTCTGGGCGTGAGTTATATGGATGACGACGCCGTACTTCAGGCGGCCGAGAGATCCGGCGTCAAGGAGTTTGCCGATCGGCATCCGGAAGGTCTGGACATGCAGGTGGGCGAGCGGGGTACGAATCTTTCCGGCGGCCAACGGCAGAGCGTAGCGATGGCCAGAGCGATGCTGACGGATGCGCCAATAATCCTTCTGGATGAGCCCTGCAGCTCTATGGATAACACTACTGAGACTCGTCTGCGGCAGAGTCTGCAGGATTACTGCAAACAGCGAACACTGCTGCTGGTCACTCACAAGGCTTCTATGCTGGAACTGGTCGACAGGCTGATTGTGATGGATCAGGGGCGGATTATCGCCGATGGCCCCAAAGATCAGGTATTTGCGGCATTGCGGGAAGGCAAGTTGAGGATCTCCTGATGGCTGACCAAAAGAACGATAAAAAAACCGTACCGATTAATTCAATACGGGGCCGAAAAAAGAACAGACCTCCGATTCCCAAGGGACAAAAGGCTCCCGTTGCCCAGTTTCCACGGGATCGTCGGGCAGGGAACAAAGCCTCGGCTGTCGAGCTGGAATATATGTCGGACACATCGGCCGCCATGTTGCTGAAAGCCCCCACGGGTGGCAGGCTACTGATTCTGATCAGCTTTCTGACACTGGTGACAGCCCTTATCTGGGCGAGCTGGGCTCAGATCGATGAGATTACTCGCGGTGATGGCAAGGTGATTCCTTCTTCTCGTTTGCAGGTCGTGCAGAACCTTGAGGGCGGTATTCTCGAAAAGCTGCTGGTAAAAGAGGGAGACAGAGTTGAGAAAGGTCAGGTTCTCATGACGCTGGATGACACCAGTTTCAACTCGACCTTCAAAGAGTCTGAAGTGGAATACTACAGTTTGCTGGCTTCGATTGCCCGCCTCAAGGCGCAGGCAGAAGACCAGGAGTTGGTCTTCCCGAAAGCGGTGACAGAATATACGAGAATCCAGCGCCGGGAGTTGAAACTCTACAATAGCCTGCGTGAGGAGCTTGAGACCGAGCTGGAGATTGTTGGCGAGAAAGTGCTTCAGAGTGAACAGGAGGTCAAAGCCCTTCAAATCAGGAGAAACCATCTCAAACGCAGCTATGAGCTGGGCATGAAAGAGCTGGCCATGACCAGCCCTATGGCCAGAAACGGCGTTGTCTCTGAAGTCGAATTGATCCAGCTGGAGCAGCGGGTGAATGATCTGCACTCTGAGCTTAACGAAGCCGAGTTGAATCTGCCCCGGTTAAACTCGACGCTGCTGGAGCAAAAAGGACGGGAACGGGAAGTTATGCTGAAGTTCCGCAAGGAGTCTCAGGAGGAGCTGCGTGATATTGAAATCAAATTGGCACAACTGACTGAATCACGCAAATCGTTGCAGGATCAAGTCGCTCGTCGTGAGGTGCGCGCTCCGTTGACGGGTATCGTTAAGAAGACCTACGTCACCACAATCGGTGGTGTGGTACAGCCGGGCATGGATCTGGTCGAGATTGTGCCAGTCGAAGAAGCGCTACAGATTGAGGCCAAAATCAATCCTAAAGATGTGGCTTTCTTACAGATTGGAGATCGGGCAATCATTAAACTAACCGCCTACGATTTCACTATTTACGGTGGGCTGGAAGGGATTGTTGACCATATCAGTGCTGATACCATCATGGATGACGAAGGGATGAGTTTTTATCAAGTTCGCATTCTTACCGATAAAAATTACCTCGGCACCAAAGACAAGCCTTTGGAGATTATTCCCGGCATGCACGCGCAAGTTGATATTGTGACAGGCAAAAAAACCGTACTTTCCTATCTTCTTAAGCCGATTCTGAAAGCCCGTGACAACGCCCTGACAGAACGATAGGAGAGGGAGCCTGTCGTTGCGCCGTAACTGCTTTTAGAAATAAAAAATCAGTTTTAAATAATATTCTTTTCAGTAAGTCTCAGCCTATTCAGCCTAATCTGAAACTATACACCGCCTACCGTCAGTGGTCTGGAAGATGTGCATTGTGAATACTTTGGAGCAATTACCGCATAGGTAGCGGAGATCCAATGTGGGTAATTATCAAATGCTTTCAAGGATGGATATCTGAAAATACTAACAATCAAGGAAATCGTTGGAGAGGTTCTGACCATAGCCCCCGATGGTACCACCCGAGTATTAACGGAAGGTAGCAGCCTGCAACCGGGGGAGACATTACAAACCACGGATGACAGCCAGATTGTTTTGATTACGGTTGGTGGACAGTCTATTACTATTCCCGCCAATACCATTGTTACGTTGCCTGCGGCTGGTCAGCCATTTAATCCTGCAAATTTCCAGATGTTCGCCGCGAATCCTCAGCCTCAGGGAAATGCAAACATTGGCCAGAATGTAAATAATAACGATCCGAACGATGAGGCGATGATTTTTCCAGATTTATCATCAGAAGGTGTTACCGGCGAATCGACGACATCATCACCAAGCCCTGCTCCCCTTATCCTTGGTGGCGGAACAGCAGGTCCGATATCTGGATTTGGTAGTACCCCTGCTTTGGCTCGTGGTAGCTCACAGGCAGAGTCGTTTAGAAGCGACCCGTCAGAAATTATAGCTGCCACCCCACTCTCACAACGGGCCGCACCTATTGCCTTTGGTTTGGCCTCCGGTACATCATCATTCCAAGCCCCCATCAACTTAACCGCCTTTGACGATACTGTTGTTAACAGCCCTGTCGCAATTCCTACGCCGGAATCCGAGCCAGAACCAAAACCAGAACCAGAGCCCGAGCCCGAACCTCCGGTGGAGGCTTCAGCACTGCCTGATGTTGGTTCCATCATGATCGGACAGACCCTGACTCAACAAACAGGGATCCTCGGTAATGATGAGGGAGACGGTAAAACCTTAACGACAGTAAACGGTGTAGAGGTTGCCAGTAATGGTCAGACGACGATTGTTGGCAAGTATGGAACGCTGAATATTCAGGCCGACGGCACCTACACATACGATGCCATAAATATAGATATACACAGCGACCTTGCCGCTCACTGGACGTTCGATGATACCGTTGGTTCAACTCAAGCTCATGACGTTTCCAATGTCGACAGGTTCACGGATACCGGAACGCTGCACAATAACGCAGCCATTGTGAATGGCGGCATTAGCGGTAATGCCCTCCAGCTTGATGGCAGTGGTTATGTATCAGTCCAAAGTTCGAAGGAATTGTATGCGCCCCATAACGGTACCGTTGAAGCGCGTACGATTAGTCTTGCCTTCCGCCCGGCGTCTCTCAGTTCAGCGGAGAGACAGATTCTTTATGCAGAACAGACGGAAAGCAATCCGTTGGTTCTCAGTATCGAGAACGGCGTAGAACTCCGTGCAATTATTCCAAATACCACAGGCGATGGTGGATGGTTTATACCTGTCGATCTTGCCGCAATTGATATCAATCAATGGCACAATTTCACTCTGGTTTTTGATGGAGAGGCGCAGACGGTTACTGCCTGGCTTGATGGTGAAGTAGCTGGGAAAGTTTCTGCAACCGGATTCAACAGAATCGATTTCAGTCCTGACGGTGAGATTAGCATCGGTGCGGGAATAGGTGGCACGTATGCTTTTAAGGGAGTAATTGACGAGGTTAAGCTCTACAACCGCGCATTGGGTGATCAGGAAGTCAATATTCTTCATGCCGGTAACAACCCCGTTTCCGAATCATTCGATTACACCATTCAGGATTCATCGGGAGGCACGTCCTCCTCGACTCTTGATATTACTCTCACTGCACCAACCAATAATGCGCCGATAGTCAAGAATGATTTTCTCTCAGTCATGGCAGATCAAAACGTGGCCACAAACAGTGTTTTCCGGCAGGGAGTGCTGGGTAACGACCGTGATCCTGAGGGAGATATGCTTACCGTTACCCATATTGGCAATACCGAGATAGCACCCTCAGGCTTTACGACCATTAACGGAGAATATGGTTTATTACTTATAGCGTCAGATGGAACCTACTCCTACGCACCTTTTAATAGCTCTTTATCTGGAGGAGTGGAAACCTTTGCCTATACGGTCAGTGATGGAATAACAACAACGACAGCCGCCCTGACAGTGACGGTTATCCGGGACAGTTTTGTTGAGGCAGATAGCACAGTGGTGCCAGAATCAGCACTGTCGACAAGTGCCGTTTATATAATAGATACGGAAGACAATATAAATTACCTGGCTGTTTTAGACACCGATACACGTGTGATACATCGTCTCGGGGAGATAACCGGAGCGAGTGGCACCATCAACACCATTGGTATGGGCCCGGATGGAATCTTGTACGCTACAGACAGTACAAATCTGTACGGGATCAACCCTGCTACTCAGGTCGTGACCAGCATGGGTGCTCACGGTGTTTCCAGCACCTTCATTGGCATCGCAGTTGCGCCAGATAAAACAATTTATGGGGCGAGTGATGACGGCCATATTTATTCCATAGACTCATCTACAGGGCTGGCAACAGACCTTGGTACCATGACCGGATTTGAAAGATACCGTGGTGGTCTGGTCTGGCACGATGGTGCACTCTACACTCTGGATTATACCCCCACCGTGCATTTCATTAGTTCCACTACTTCCGGCACGCAGAGTGATTATCGGCTTGTTCGAATTGAGCCTTCATCCAGTGATTTTGTTGTGACGCCAATCGGTGCACTTCACCAGTTGAATGCTCTGACATCTATTAATGGCGAGCTCACGGGTGTCCTGCAGATATCAACAGGTAGTTACGTAATAACAATCGATCCTGCAACCGGACTAATATCCGAATATGCTCCCATAACGGGTATAGCCGACACTGTAGAAGCGGCTTCGCAGGGGAGAGACACATCGGGTAATCTGCTGGAAAACGACACTGGGGCTGAGTCTGTAACTATGATTGCTCTGCCCGATGGTTATTCAGTCACTGTCGGTAATAGTGGGGCCACAATACAGGGAACCTATGGCACATTGATTCTCCAGAATGATGGCAGTTATGTGTACACCCTTGATAACACCCTTGAGGCGACCAATAATCTCAACTCCGGAGAAACCGGGAACGACCGGTTTATTTACACAGCAACCAATTATTCCGGTGAAATCAGTCAGAAGGGCATTTTCACTGTTTTTATAAATGGCACAGATGAAATCCAGACCACAGAGCAGGCGTTGTTCACCGACTACACACGGATAGACAGCGTCGATGCAGACAGCACCCGTATTCCTATTGATTTTACTGTTACTACTCAAAACGCTGAGGACAAAATAACCGAAATCCGGATCGCTACAGGTGCTTACACAACATTCAATGTGCCATCCATCCTGACCGAGAGTGGTACGGTTACAGGCAATGGTACCAATACATTACTCTGGCGTGCGACTCCCGGCTTTAATGCCGGACTGGATAGTTTTGATGCCGTAGCCGCAGGATTTACGCTAGCGCAAATTAATAGCGATAGCTCCTTAGGGCAATCTGTGAGGATATCAGCAACTGTCAGTGAATATGGTGCTGATGGTAGCCTGACAAATAGCTGGACAACGACATCTTCTATCCAGTTAAGACTGGCAGCTATTGACAATATTGTGCTGGGAACCGATGACAGTGAAACGCTGACGGGCTCGTCGGAAGCCAGAAATGAAATTGATGAAATTATCGGTGGAGCCGGTAATGACATCCTGACCGGCGGCAGAGGAACAGACTTTTTTGTATGGCGGGCAGATGATGTTGGGGGTGCCGCTACACTTGCCATCGATACCATAACTGACTTTACTGCCGGGCCATGGGGAGATGTTCTCGACCTGCGGGATCTGTTGCCGGACAGCGCTTCAAATATACTGGATGAGTTTTTGAGTTTCAGTTTTGCAGATGGTGACACCACTATTAGTGCCAGTCTCTC
>CAMRBW010000025.1 GCA_947040555.1 uncultured Oceanospirillales bacterium
TTCCCTTCCCTTCCCTTCCCTTCCCTTCCCTTCGAATTTAACGATCCGCTCTTTTGAGCCGTCACGGGGTTCATCTGCTCGGAACGAAAGGAAAAGCTCAGATACGGTTATGCTGCTTTCGTCGGGTAGTGGCTTGAAGCCGAGGCGTATGGGGAAGGTATTTCTATAAGAAGCCCCGACTCGCTCACGGTCGGGGCTTTTTCAGGCTCTGCAGGCCTGATGATCAGTGGCTCATAGTCGTTCTGTGACAGGCGACAAAGTGATCCTGATCAATCTCCCGCAAGCTAATATCGTGTGCTGAACACTCGGTGGTGGCATAACGACAACGCTTGGCAAAGCGACAACCAGGTTCAGGGTTGATCGGTGAGCTGATCTCCCCTTCCAGCCGCTCCCGCTCCATAGGATGATCGAGATCGATGCTGGGAATAGCAGACAACAGTGCTCGGGTATAGGGGTGAGATGGATTGCTGAACAGCTTGTCCACCGGCGCCTTCTCGACCAGCTGACCCAAATACATCACCGCAATATCGTCGGAGAAGTGTTTGACCACCGAGAGATCATGGGTGATGAAAATATAAGTCAGCCCCAGTCTATCCTGCAGATCCTGCATCAAGTTGAGCACCTGAGCCTGAATCGAGACGTCCAGCGCCGAAACCGGTTCATCGCAGATAATAAACTTCGGATTCAGTGCCAGCGCCCGGGCGATACCGATGCGCTGACGACGCCCGCCGTCCAGCTCGTGGGGATAGGTGTTGACCAGCCGCTCACTGAGGCCGACCAGTTGCATCAGCTCCCGCACCCGCTCGGCCAGCTCGGCCTTGTTTTTCACCTTTTTATGGATGATCAAAGGTTCACCGATGATCTCGCTGGCGGTCATCCGCGGGTTAAGAGAGGCAAACGGATCCTGGAAGATAATCTGCATATCTTCCCGCAGCTTGCGCATCTGGGCCTTATCGAAGTGCAGAATATTTTCGCCTTCAAACAGCACCTCGCCATCGGTCGCCTCCAGCAGCCGGAGGATGGCGCGACCGGTCGTAGACTTGCCGCAGCCGGATTCGCCGACAATACCGAGGGTTTTGCCGCGCTCAATGGCGAAGTTCACGCCATCCACAGCGTGCAACATGCCCTTTGGGGTGTGGAAGTGCATCTTTAGATTCCGCACTTCCAGGATGGTTTCCGTGGTATTAACTTCAGACATGGTGTGATTCCTGTGCCACAAACTTCAACGCTTCAGGCGGGACGACGGTGCTGGGCACGGGCTGACAGTTCAGGCAGCGTACCGAGTGACCCGCGTTGGTGATAACAGGCTCTGGTCGTACAGTCGAACAGAGTGCCGTGGCCTCCGGACAGCGGGGATGAAAACGACAACCTGAAGGCAGATCGGTGGGATCCGGCATCAGACCCTTGATCGGATTCAGGCGCTCGGCGGTGCTGTTCAGATCGGGAATAGAGCCAAACAACCCTTTGGTATAAGGGTGCTGAGTATTCTGATAAACATCCCGGATCGGACCGCTCTCGACAATTTCACCGGCATACATAATCGCCACCTTATCGCACACCTGGGCGACAACACCGAGATCGTGGGTGATCATAATCATGGCGGTGTTGTACTTCTCCTTCAGCGCCTTCATCAGATCCAGCACCTGAGCCTGAATGGTGACATCCAGCGCGGTGGTGGGCTCGTCGGCAATGAGCAGATCGGGGTTACAGGCGAGGGCGATGGCGATCACCACCCGCTGCTTCATACCGCCGGAGAACTGGTGGGGATAATCGGCATAGCGGGCGCCGGGAATGCCGACCATCTCCAGCATCTCCATGGCTTTGGTCACGGATTGGGATTTGGTGACGCTCTCGTGGATCAGGATGACTTCGGCGATCTGATCGCCAACGGTCATGACCGGGTTGAGGGAGGTCATCGGGTCCTGGAAGATCATGGAGATCTTGTTGCCGCGAATGGTGCGCATCTTTTCTTCGGAGAGTTGCAGCAGATCTTCACCTTCGTAAACCACTTTGCCGCCGATGATTTTGCCGGGCGGGTGGGGAACCAGACCCATGAGCCCGAGAGCGGCGGTGGTTTTGCCGGCGCCGGTCTCACCGATCAGGCCCAGGGTTTCGCCCTTTTTCAGGGTGAGGCTGAGATCGCTGACGGCCTGGGTGATCTCGCCGTCTACCTCATAGGTGATGGTCAGGCCCTGGACGGAGAGGAGGTCTGGTGGGGGGGAGGAAATCTTTGGGTGTCCTTGATTGGATTCCTGATTGGATTCGGAGCTGGATTTTGATTGATGGATGTCCTGAGTGGGACTCTCAATCTGTGGCTGTCCTTGATTGGTTTTTTGATCTGTTTGGACGGCCCGATTGTTGGGCGTCTTTATTTGGATCTTGAGGATGGTGGTCATTGGATGTCCTTATCTTGGCTAGTGCTTGAGCCGTGGGTCGAGGGCGTCACGGAGTCCGTCACCCAGCAGGTTGAGGGCAAGGATGGTGATCATGATGGCCAGACCAGGGAAGGTGGTGACGTGCCAGGCATGACGCAGGTATTGACGTCCTCCCGCCAGCATTGCTCCCCATTCCGGTTCCGGAGGCTGGATGCCCAGTCCGATAAAGCTGAGACCGGCTGTGGAGAGGATGGCTGTCGCTACCCCAAGGGCTCCCTGCACAATGACCGGGGCCAGGGCGTTGGGGACAATGTGCCGGAAGATGATCCGGGTGTCACTGGCGCCAATGGCGCGGGCGGCTTCGATAAATTCCTGATCCCGCAGGGAGAGCACCGAGGCGCGAACCACCCTGGCATAGCTGGGAATGCTGGATACGGCGATGGCCAGCATCAGGTTTATCAGGTTGGCACCGAGGGCGGAGACGATGGCGATCGCCAGCAGAATACTCGGGACAGCCAAAAATATATCCATCACCCGCATGATGATGTTATCCAGCCGACCGCCGTAGTAACCGGCCACTGCCCCCAGGGTGCCACCGATCATAATGGCGATCGCTACCGAGAGCACTCCCACCATCAGGGAGACTCGGGTGCCGTGGATCATGCGGGCAAAAATATCCCGACCAAACTCGTCCGTCCCCATCCAGTATTGGGCGCTCGGCCCTTGTAGCCGGTCGGACAGGTTCTGGGCGATGACCACGGTTTCGTAGTCGGCAATCAGGTCAGCAAAGACGGCGGCGAAAACCACCAGGGAGAGAATAACCAGGCCAAACATGGCCATTTTGTTGCGCTTTAGATGCTGCCAGACTTCCAGCCACTGACTGCGTTTTTTGGGGGCCGAGCGCGTGGCTTCCAGAACTGCTTCGGGAAGCGTGTCGGCAGTGATTTGCTGAGACATAGACGTTCCTTGCTCCGGTTACTTGTATTGGGATTTGATGCGGGGATCGATAAAGCCGTACAGGATGTCGACTGCCAGGTTGACCAGGCTAAAGGCGGCGGCCAGGAACACCACAGTGCCGAGCACCGTCGGTGTGTCCTTCTGACGAATAGCGTCCACCATCATCCGGCCAACGCCGGGCCAGGAGTAGACGGTCTCGGTCAGTACCGCGCCGCCCAGCAGGTAACCAAATTGCAGACCGATCACGGTGATCACCGGAATCAGCGCATTCTTCAGCGCGTGGCGGTTGATCACGACGTTTTCAGCCACACCTTTGGCGCGGGCGGTGCGGATGTAGTCCTGACGAATCACTTCCAGCATGGAGGAGCGGGTCATGCGGGTGATAATCGCCGCAGAACCGGTACCGAGCGTCAGAGCGGGAAGTATCACCGAGCTCCAATCACTGAAGCCTCCCGAGGGCAGCCAGCCGAGGTTGACCGAGAACACCAGAATCAACATCAGACCGAGCCAGAAGTTGGGCATCGAAACCCCCAACAGGGCGACAACCATGGAGCTGCTGTCGATAAGTGAATACTGTCGTGTAGCGGAGATGATACCGACAGGTACACCGATCACGATGGCGATAAGGACGCCAAGGGTGGCAAGGGTCAGGGTGTTGGGAAAGCGGGAGGCGATCTCGCCAAATACTTCCCGGCCGGTGCTGTAGGAGCGTCCCAGGTCACCGGTTATGGCGTTACCGACAAAGCTGGCGTAGCGAACAATAAACGGATCGTTCAGACCCATCTCTTCCCGTAGTTCCGCGACCGCTTCCGCCGGTGCGCTCTCCCCGAGAATAAGCTGGGCCGGATCGCCAGGGGTGAAGGACATAATGGCAAAAACCAGCAGGGAGACACCGAGCAGAACCGGAAGCAGCAGGAATAGTCGTTTCAGTATAAATCTATACATGGGATACCTGTCAGAAAGCAGGAGCAGGTGGTATTCCATGCACCTGCTCCTTATAGAGGATACGGGTCAGGTGCATGGCGCTTTTGAGGGTTTGAAGAATGTGTTTAGCTCTCGAAGTTAGCTCTCGAAGTCAACACCTTTCAGTTTGTGGTGACCGGCCGGGGAGAGCTGGAAACCTTTGACGTCTTTCTTCAAGCCCACATTCTGAATGCCCACATAGATGGGGTAGTGGGGAAGCTCTTTCTGCAGCTGAATCTGAATGTCGGAGTAGAGCGCTTTACGCTCTTCCACGTTCACGGATTCCCGGGCTGCATCCAGCATTTGATCCATTTTGGTATCGGTATAGAAGGAGCGGTTACCGGCACCACCATGGGCTGAGGAGTGGTAGAGCGGATAGAGGCCATAGTCGGCATCACCGGTCACCGTCACCCATCCGAACAGGTAGGTGTCGTGCTCACCGCGGGAGATACCGTCCAGGAATGCGCCCCACTCTACGACTTCGATAGCCATATCAATATTGATCTTGCGCAGTTGGGCCTGCAGTACCTGAGCGATCTGAACACGGACAGGGTTGTCGTTAGTCCAGATGGTGGTTTTGAAGCCATCGGCATAGCCGGCTTCTACCATCAGTTGGCGGGCTTTTTCATAGTCCTGGCTGTATTTATAAGCTTCCGGGCTATGGCCAAAAACGCGGGTACTGATGGATGAGTTGGTGGGAATACCGGAACCCATAACCACCGCATCGATAATGTCCTGGGAGTTAACGGCATAACCGATGGCCTGACGCACCCGAACATCACCAAATGGTTTCTTGCGAGTATTGAAACCGAAGTAGTTGATGGACAGGGATTCTCCCTCAAGCAGCTGGAGGTTTTCGTGGTTGCGGACGGTGTCTTTATCGATGGGTTCGATATCGTAGGCGACATCCACTTCACCGGTTTCCAGCGCGATAGTCCGGTTGGTGCCTTCGATGATGTTGCGGAATGTGACGTTAGGGATCTCCTGAACACCATCAAAGTACTCACCGTTGACGGTGAGGCTGATAGAGTCACCGGCGGCCCAGTCGGCAAACTTGTAAGGACCGGTGCCCACAGGCTGCTGACCGTAGTTATCACCGGCTTCGGTAACCGCTTTTTCACTGAGAATGGAAGAGGCAGTGTGGGTGAGGTGATAGAGAAGAGGACCGAACGGCTGGTGGGTGGTGATCTTGATGGTGTAGTCGTCAATAACATCCACCGTTTTGATCGTCCCGGCGATGTGGGCAACGGTGGGTGAGTCAATCATTCGATCCAGAGTGAACTTGACGTCTGATGCCTTCAGCTCTTCACCGTTGTGAAACTTAACGCCCTGACGCAGTTTGAACACTGTCGTATTGGCATCAACACTCTCCCAGGATACCGCCAGATCCGGGATGACGTTCATATCGGCATCTATTGTGAGCAATTGGTTGTAGATCTGGGCGGCAACACGGGCGGAGGGTTGGTCGTTGGTGGCGTGGGGGTCAAGGGTTTTGGCATCGGCTCCCTGGGCAACAATAAGCGTGTCCCGAACCTGCGCCGTCTCTTCCTGACCGCCGCAGCCGGCAAGTAGGGCTGTTAACGCCACGGCGATAGCGGTTTTTGCGGAGTACTTCATAGATACCCTCGGTTTTATAATTGTTTTTGTTTTTATTTCTTCGTATTTGAAATTTAAATGATGGTTGTCGTCTATGGTAGTGCGGAAAGTACCTATGTGGCTGGTATTTGCTTTAGGTTGAATTTACTTGGGCGGGATGATAAGGAAGATAACGGGTAACATGATAGTCGAAGCAGGGCTGTTGTTCATTACAGGACCTGAACGGGGCCGCATCAATTGGTTAGGGGGAGCCGCACCCGAGGAAATACCAGAAGGGCCTGCTACTCCTGCTGCTGCGCCGTTAGCGGCAGCCTGTAGTTCTGGCGCTGGCGCTGGCGCTATCAGCTGATACCTTGTTGTGGAAAAGTTACTGGTTTTTATACGCTTTCCTTTGTACATATTCCAAAATTTTGTCCGGTTAGGATCACCGGGGCATAAGAGCAAACCGTTCGGCGTTTTCAAACGTTTTTTGTTGTGAGCCCTCAGATTGTTCTTTGAGGTAAACGCTCTTTTGCAGTTTTCGCACTTATGGGGCTTCTCGTTAGTGTGGGTTCTCTCGTGATCCAGAAGACTAAAATTTGAGCTAAGTTTTTTTTGACAATATTTACAGATATATGTTTTCTTTTTTTGGGGTGATGGCGTTGATTCAGACTTGCCAGCCGCCACTAATGGACCTGAATAATTACTCTCACCAGAATCAACTGACTGAGTGACTGGAGAGCTATCCAGTGTCTTAACTACTTCTGTATCCTTAGTGAGCAACGTCTCAAGCACCGCCACCAGAAGAGAAGAGCCTGTCCTATCCATCGAATCCAATGCGTTTTTATATATCATGGAATAAAAAATTTCCATATGTTGTTTGAAGCATTTTTCTGGCGATTCATCACTTGTCGATGAGGAATTGGCGAGCTCTGCCAAATTCTCTGAAACCCACTGCTTTACTTTTTTTTCATTGAACTGTAAGAGCGTATATACGGGGAGGGGCTTAGATTTTGAGCCTGGGATCATAGCCAATGTTTTCAATATTACTGCAGTCGCCAACAACAGCCGCGCTTCAGCGCGGCTGTTGTTTTTATCACACAGGGTCAGAGATTCATTCTTTACTTTTTGGAGTGCGGTTTGGCTAAAGTCAATCATCTGCCTCAGAATAGCTTTAAGCCGATCAATCGATGATAAATGGCTCGCAGTTTCCTGTAACGTCGATATGGATTTTTCCCATAGATTTTTTTCCAGATAGTAAGAAAATTGTTCTTGTTTCCGGTTATTATCAAGGCAATCTTCAGTTCCTGTTTCTGCTAAAAGCATGCTCCCTGAAAAAATACCGCAAACAAAAATGCTGCTCAGGATTCCCGTTCTGACTATGTCCAAACTATATGACCTATCACGTTGAAACATCTTATTCAGCTTTTGCTGACAGGTGTGTACGTTGAGAAACACCGAGAGTAGCAATATAGACTAATGGCGCTGATTTATGGCGTGCCCGGAAGGTAAATTACCCCCTGATCAGACAGCGATCAGGGGGCAAGCCGGGTGATGGATGGACGTTGCAGGGGTGGTGATCAGCCCTCGAAGCTGATCCCTTTCAGTTTGTGGTGTCCGGCGGGAGCAAGCTGAAAGCCTTTCACATTTTTCTTCATACCCGCATTCTGGACCTGTACATAGATCGGGAGGTGGGGCAGTTCCTCCTGCAGTTGCACCTGAACCTGTTCGTACAGTGCCAGACGCTCTTCCTGACTGACAGAGCTGCGGGCGGTTTCCAGTAGTTCGTCCATTTTTTCATTGGTGTAGAAAGAACGGTTACCGGCACTGCCGTGGGTGGCGGAGTTGAACAGAGGGAAGAGACCATAGTCTGCATCACCGGTAACGGTCACCCAGGACAGGATATAGGTGTCGTGTTCACCACGGGAGGTACCATCCAGAAATGCGCCCCACTCCACTACTTCGATGGACATATCGATGCCAATCTCCCGCACCTGGGCTTGTAACACCTGAGCGATTTGCACACGGACAGGGTTGTCGTTGGTCCAGAGGGTGGTCTTGAAGCCGTTCGGGTAACCCGCTTCCGTTAGCAGCTGCCGGGCTTTTTCATAGTCCTGCTGGTATTGGATACCTTTTGGACTATAGCCAAACACACGGGGGCTGATAGAGGAGTTGGTGGCGGTGCCAGAACCCGTAACGACCGCATCAATAATATCCTGGGAGTTAATGGCGTAGCCCATCGCCTGCCGCACCTTGACATTATCAAACGGTGGTTTGGTGGTATTGAAACCATAGTAAGCGACTGACAGCGCCTCCCCTTCCAGCAGCTGAAGGTTGCTGTGGTTCTTCACGGTTTCTTTATCGATGGGTTCAATATCGTAGGCGATATCGGCTTCACCGGTTTCCAGGGCGATGGTGCGGTTGGTGCCTTCGACAATATTGCGGAATTTGACGTTGGGAACGGCCTGAACACCATCATAGTAATCATTGTGAGCTGTCAGGCTGATAGTGTCGCCAGCGGCCCAGTCAGCAAACTTGTAAGGGCCGGTGCCCACGGGCTGCTGACCATAGTTATCACCGGAGCTGGTCACCGCTTTTTCGTTCAGGATGGAGGAGGCGGTATGGGTCAGATGGTAGAGCAGGGGACCGAAGGGCTGGCTGGTGGTGATTTTGACGGTGTAGTCATCGATCACATCCACCGTTTCGATGGTGCCGGCGATATGGGCGACAGTGGGCGAATCCACCATACGGTCGAGGGTGAATTTAACGTCAGATGCCTTCAGCTCCTCACCGTTATGGAACTTCACCCCTTCACGGAGTTTGAACACTGTCGTATTGGCATCCACACTTTCCCAGGATACGGCCAGATCAGGGACGATCTTCATAGTCTCGTCGACGGTGACCAGCTGGCTGTAAATCTGGGCGGCGACACGGGAGGAGGGCTGGTCATTGGTGGCGTGGGGATCGAGCGTTTTGGCATCAGAACCCTGGGCAACGACCAGCGTATCCTGAACCTGTGCCGTCTCTTCCTGACCACCACAACCTGCCAGTAGTGCTGTTAACGCCACGGCGATGGCGGTTTTTGCTGAGTACTTCATAAATACCCTTGGTTTTTTAATTATTGTTGTTTTTGTTTTTGTGCATTTGAAATTTAAGTTATGGCTGTCATCTATGATATTGCGGGAAATACCTATGCGGGCAAAAACACGGGCAAAAACACGGGCAAAAACGATTGATTTTTAATGGTGAGGTTCACGATCGCGTGGCAGACGTGTATTGACGTATGTTGTAGGTAATCGGCACAAAAATAGCTCTGGTTTTTCCGAAGACTGATCTCCTTTCCACCGAAATCTGGTGGGTCTCTATCTGTTTGACAGGGCGTTAAAACTTCAGAGTGAGATTTCGTTCTCATGGCGATTCGCTTTACGCAAAAATGTCGGTGTTAATACCTGTTTTTGTGAGATTGGCGACAATCGCAGAGCGATTCTGAAAGCGTATACTGCCTGACTGTTTTGCTCCTGGTTCTTTTGAGGGTTTCTCTTGAGAGCTGCGAGCTTCTTTTTGCGTTAGTTATAAGTTTGAAAAACGGATAGGTATAATGAAAAAGTTACTTGCAGTAGCACTGATGACCATGGTCAGCTGTGGCGCATTCGCTGATAGTTGGAAAAAGCTGGGCGAGCGCAAGGTCTCTTTCGGAAACGAAACTGATGTGATCCACGTAAGTGGTCTGAAAGGTAAGTACAATAAAATTTCCCTGCGTGTGACTGACGCGCCTGTTCGTTTGAACAAGATAACCGTTGTGTTTGGTAACGGTAAGAAGCAGCAGTTTTTCATTAACAAGCGTCTGGAGAAAGGTCAGAAGACCCGTGCATTCGCTCTGCTGAATGGTCCTCGCATTGTTAACAAAGTTGAGCTGGATTACAAGAAAGCTGCTGGTGGTGGCTTCAAGTCTGCAGAAGTTAAACTGTACGGTCTGAAAGACTAAGACTGATAGTTTTTGAGCTGTAAAAAACGGGCGAATTTTCGCCCGTTTTTTTATTCCGCTTTCACGTCAATCAACGTGGGATATTGAGCCAGGCAAAACCGGTCTGGAAAGCCGTCTCCTGGAATTTTTTCAGACCCGCATCCCGGGCATCTACCAGCAGGGGCGTATACTTGAGTTGCTCTTTGATAGCCTGAGAGCTGACCAGCTCCACGCGTAGACCGTCAATCAGCTGAATTGCGGTTTCGATTTTGAAACCATCAGCACCCCCGGCAAATTTACCCTTCTTTGGACGCTCACGAATAACAACAGTGTTGACTTTGTAATCCTCCATCAGCTTTTTAAAGGTGTTCTGGAAGTGGCGCACTTTCTCAGTCTCACTGCCCAGCAGAGAGATGCGGGTAGCACGGCAGTCGTGGGTGCTCATCAAACCCTGATCCATCGAGAGGATGCAGAACAGAGCTTCGTTACTCTGGATATCAATACTGCAGATTTTGGTGGTTGTGCTGTGTTCAGACATAGTGATTTTCTATCAGGAAACAGTTATTGAAAAATAAGGGCGGCATTATACTCTTAATCAGAGAGCCCGTTAATCAGACATCCAGTGTATTGATAAAATCTGCAATAGAGTCTGCCAGTTTGCGATGGGGGTTCTGACCGACCCGCTCCGCCCAAACTTCCCCCGTTTCGTTAATGACCGAGATGATGATTTCGTCATCATCGGTAGCGGCGATAAAAAAGGTTTCCGGCTGATGTCGTTTACGCTTCATCATCGTGTGGCCGATCAGATTTTCCTGCAGGCGTTCAAAGTCGTCTTTGTTCCAGGGTTGCAGCAGTTCAAGATCTCCATCAGCGCAGCGAGCGGTCAGATTGTTGCTGTAGAAGCTGGTATAGAACATTTTCAGGTCTGGATGCAGGGTGATATTTAGAGCTTGCTCCATTCCGGAGAAGTCCAGACCACCATGGCAGGCGACAGGTTTCCAGTAACAATACTCGTCATCGGCCTTACCCTGCTCGCAGGGGGAGGGCCACTCAGCATCCGCCTCAATTACTGGTAACGCGTTGTTTACGTGAGCGTGACTGTCCAGGTAACGGCGATGAAATTCGGTAAGAGCAGAAGTGACATTGGAAAGAGCGTCGGTACTCATGATAGAGCGTTCCTTTTCAGGGTCTGATAGCCGCCGTAGATACGTGTTGTGGTGGTCATCAAGCAGAGTATGCCAAAGCCTGTAGCCAGTACTGGAAACCAGCCTGGCCATAAACAGATAGCGATGTAAAACAGCAGCGTCTCTGTTCCCTCGGTGAGCCCACCAAGATAGTGCAGGGATTTGTTATCAAATTGCACCCGTTCCAGCCGGTGTTTTTCCGCCATAATAGCAAAGGCCAGAAAGCTGCTGCCGGTACCGATAAAACAGAAAATCAGGAAGGCTGCCGGCAGCGCATTTTGCAGGGGATCGGCCAGTGCAAAACCAAAAATAACGACAGAGTAGAACAAAAAATCCAGTGTGATATCCAGAAATCCCCCGGCATCTGTCGGGCCAACCAGACGCGCCAGCGCGCCGTCGAGCCCATCGAGTATTCGGTTGAGCAGGATCAACACCAGCGCAACGATATACCATTCCAGCATCAGCGCAGGGAGTGTCAGCAGACCAATGATAAATCCGATCAGAGTGAGCTGATCCGGCGTTACTCTTGCCTGAAAATCAAGTGCCTGAAAATCAAGTGCCTGAAAATCAGGTGTTTGGACATCTGTGTTTTGAATGTTCGCTTTTTTTAATTTTTCCGCCAGATATCTCAGGGGTGGCTGAATCCAGACATGTGTCCAGCGATCAATCATAGGTTGTTTCTCCGGCTTCTGAGCGGTGCAGTTCAATAATGCGTTCGCTGCAGTCCTGTCGATCATGGGTGACCATCAGGGCGGGAATATTGCGCTCCCTGATGGTAGTGAAGACAAAATCACGAATCTGGGTACGTAACCGACTGTCCAGTTTGGAGAATGGCTCATCCAGAAGGAGCGCGCGAGGCTCAGCCAGCAGCGTGCGCATCAGGCTGATGCGGGCACGCTGTCCGCCTGATAAGCGACGGGGGTCTGATTTTTTATAGCCGCTCAAACCGGCGGCTGCCAAAGCCTCACTGATACGATGATGGCGTTCGTTTTTACTGAGCCGGTAAGGCAGAGCAAAAGCGAGATTCTCTTCGACATTCATATGAGGGAAGAGCAGGTCGTCCTGAAATAACAGGCCGATTTTACGCTTCTCCATCGCCATATTGGTCACATCGCAGCCATCGATAGAGATTGTGCCGGAGGCGTTGATCTCAGATGAGGAGCCCGATGCGGTTTCAGGAGCGAGAGCACCGCAAAGATAGGCCAGCAGTGTCGACTTACCGCAGCCACTTGGCCCCATAATGGAGACGATTTCACCGCTGGCTACGGTCAGGGAAAAATTATCGAGCAGAATGTGTTCACCCTCGCTGAGACGAATGGCGAGCCGAATAGTGTTTAACTCAAGACTCATGGGTGCTTCTCTTGGGGGGGGAGTGGTTGCGGCGCAAAGAGCTGAGGCGCAAAGAGCTGAGGCGCAAAGAGCTGAGACGTAAAGAGCTGAGACGTGGAACAGCAATCGCCAAACCAAAAAAGATCATCGGTACCAGCATCTGCATCACTGCGTACAGCGCCAACAAACGACGGTTGCCACCCGATGCCAGGGCAACAGCCTCGGTGGTTAAGGTTTCATAGCGTCCGGCTCCCGCCATCACGGTTGGCAGATACAGCGCGGTACTTACCGCCACTCCGAGCGCCAGCGCAGTAAACAGGGGGCTTATCAGCATTGGCAGCTTAACTTTTAAGAATGTCCTGACTCTGGAACCGGAGAGTATCAATCCGGCATGGCTGAAGCGCTGGTCATATTTCTGCCACGGATCAACAAGGCTGAGGTAGCAGTAAGGGAATACATACAACAGGTGACAGGCGGCAACAGTCCACCAATAGCCATCCAGATGCAGCGCTACCAGTGGTGTCTGGATACCGAGCAGAAACGACATCTGCGGCAGTAACAGAGGCAGGTAGAAAAAGAAGACTATTGACCTCTGCTGCCAACGACTCAACCGATGACAGTATTCAAGACAGAAGACACTCAGCAGCACACCCACCACAGAGCAGGTTAGAGCCACGGTAATTGTGGTCTGTAACGGCTCAAGCATACCGGGAAAAAAGCGTATCCAGGCGCGCAAGGAGATATCGGAGGGCACTATGTCGGGAAAGCGCCAGCGCCAGCTAAACGACCATATCACTACAACAATAAGACTGATCCAGGCCAGCACCAGTAGTCCGGAAAATAACAGACGACCACTTGTTATCAGGATAGAACGGCTTCGCCCCCGGTAACCTCCGGTTAGCCAGCCTCTCAGGCCGCTGGTAAGCACTTTTTCCAGTTGCAACCAACACGCCATACACAATCCGACCAATAGCAACAGCAACAGAGCGCCAGCTGCTGCGGCCAGTGCCAGAGCGGGGTCGGGATCTTGCTGCCACTGGAGAATCTGCACCGGGAGCAACGGGGGCATATTGGGGCCGATGATCAGCGAGACATCGACAACAGAGAGGGAAAAGGCCAGTACGATCATTACCGAGAGTCTGATCTTTGGATAGAGCAGCGGCCAGACCAGTTTCAGCCAGCATTGAAGATGGCTGTAACCGAGCGACCGACCGGTGGTCAGTAGTCGTTCAATCGGAGTCTGGCTGACGGCGGCGATCAGCATCAGACAGAGAAATGGAACCTCTTTGAGTACCAGCGCGAATATCAGACCCAGACCCCAGGGGTCGTTAACGGTGAGCAGGTCTGGCGGATGAAGCCAGTCCATGGGTACCGCCAGTATTCGGCTGACAATACCGCTGGGAGAGAGTAAAAACACGACACCAATAGCGAGCGCTGAGTGAGGAATGGCCAGCAGTGGTGGCAACGTGCGTCCGGTTAACTTCCACAGTCGTGTATTCCATGAACTGATCAGAAAGACCATGGTTAGCAGCAGCGACAACAGGGTGGCGCCGACTCCGGTGAACAGTGTCGTCAGTATCATTGTCCATAAGCCGGGTGTAGCCAACAGCTGTTGCCAGGGAGCCAGAGAGAAGCTGTTATAGCCAAGTGCCGGTAACCAGCCAAAAGCGGGTAGAATAATCCCGGCCAAACCGATTGCCGTTAATAGCGGAAACAGCCACGGAATCACATACACGCCCCGACTGGCAAGATAAGCCCACCGACTGGAGTAAGATCTGGCGGCATAAGAGCTGGTGGAGGTTGAAGTAGAATTTATCATCGACGGTAGCGTTTCAGCCAGGCCTCTTCCAGCGCTTTAACCCAGTCGGGGTGGGGTTCTGTCAAGGTCTGTATTGGCGTTTTGTTGTCGAAGGTTGAAGCGGCTGCGTTTTGCTGTTTCAACGCCTTTTGATCTTCTGGTTGCAGCCGGCTGGCAGAGAGCACGGTCGGATCTCCCCAGATTTTTGGATCCGCTTTGCGCAACTGAGCTTCAGGAGAGATCAGGAAGTTAATGGTCACTTCTGCCGCAGCCTTGGCCGAGGAGTTATAGGGAATGGCCAGAAAGTGACTGTTGCCGATAGTGCCCCCTTTGTGAACATAGGTGCGTACGGTATTGGGCAGCAGACCATCATTAATACCTGCCCGGGCGGCACCCGGATTGAAACTCAGAGCAAAGGCCAGCTCACCATCGTCAACCAGTGACAGCATGGCGACAGAGCTGTTGGGAAAGATTCTACCCCGACGCCACAGGGTGGGGTGCAGGGCATCAAGATAGTCCCAAAGGGGTTTGGTGACACGATTAAAGTCATCACCGACAGGCTTCTGTAGACGTTCAGGGTTGGCTATTAACTCGATCAGCGCCTGTTTCAGAAAGGTCGTACCGACAAAATCTGGCGGCGCCGGGTAGGTAAATAACCCTGGATTCTTCTTGGAGAAAGACAACAGCTCCTGCATGGTCTTTGGTGGTTTGCTGACTAAGGCTGTGTCGTAGATGAACACCAGCTGTGCCATCCCCCATGGGACTTCCATGCCGTTGACGGGCTCACCGAAATCGACGACGGTCGTTGGTTTCTCTTTGGGATCGATATAACGCCAGTTTGGTAAACGGCTGGCGAATGGGCCATAAAGAAGACCATTGCTGTTTAGTGTCCGAAAATTCTCGCCATTCAGCCAGATAATATCAGCGGAGCCACCGGTATTCCGTCCGGCATTTTTTTCAGCGATGACCCGGCTGATCACCGGGGCAATATCATCGACTTTAACGTGGCGCAGTTTGACATCGTATCGCCGTCTCAGTTCGGTTGCTGCCCAATGAAGGTAGTTGTTGATGTTTGCACTCCCTCCCCATGCATTCATGTAAACCGTTTGACCTTTGGCTGCATTGAGCGTCTCCTGCCAATTGTCTGTATGCTCTGTATGCTCTGTATGCTCTGTATAAAGAGGCACATCCGCATGAAGGGTAACAGTGAACAAAAGGGTGAGCATAGCGGTCAAAGGGTAACCCTTTGTGTTTTTGATCATGTGCTTTCCTGAGGGGGATAGAAATTGAGGCGGTCAGATTATGCCAGCCGTACTTTATAAAGCACAACAGGGACTCTTTGATCAATCTCTTATCCAATGGCTACCGGCACTTTATCAACGGCTGTCGGCACCTTATCAATGGCTGTCAGCACCTTATCAACGGCTGTCGGCACCTTTATCAACGGCTGTCGGCACCTTTATCAACGGCTGTCGGCACCTTTATCAATGGCTGTCGGCACCTTGTCAACGGCTGTCGGCACCTTATCAATGGCTGTCGGGGGCTTTGATCTTTGGTGGGTTCCTCCCAGGGATTGTTTAAGGTATGTTGATACTCCGTTATGTGCTTATGGTCTGTAACGGCGTTTTAATATGTTCATATGTTCTTATAACTAGATATTCTTCCAGTGAAGCTCATCTGTAGAGGCCGTATTAATGCAGGAACATGATCAACCCAGAGAGCCGGGATTTCGTCACGCTCTGCTGACCTTTGCGACCATAGTGACCATAATCGGGTTTGGTCTTTTTTATCTTTCCACCAGTCTTCATAGCCTGATGCTTGGCTGTATTCTGGTGGCATCTTTCAGTGCCATGGGGCTTGGTGTCAGGTACAAGTCGATCCGGGATGCTATGAATGAGGGCATTTCCGGAGCGCTGGGGGCTATATACATCTTTATCATGATTGGTGTATTGATCGCCGCACTGATCGAAAGTGGTACTCTCGGGGCGTTAATTTACTTTGGCATCCAGTTTATTGAGCCTCATATCTTCCTTCCGGCCGGATTATTGCTCTGCAGTCTGATGTCGATAGCCACCGGCACCAGTTGGGGAACCGTCGGAACTGCGGGCGTGGTTCTGATGGGCATCGGTACCGCCATGGGCTTTCCGGAACCTCTCATAGCGGGCATGGTGATCTCCGGCGCCTGTTTTGGAGACAAGATGTCTCCCGTTTCCGACACCACCAATCTGGCGGCGATGTCTTCCCATACCACTCTTTACCAGCATATGCGTAGTATGTGTTACACAACGGTGCCTGTGTATTGTCTGGTGCTTGTGTTGTTTACCTTCCTGGGAATGGGCTACAGCAGTGCTGCGCTTCCGGAGACCGAGCTGGCGACTCTTTCCAATGCGCTGAACAGTACGTTTACAATCAGCTGGCTGGCGGTGCTTCCGCTGTTGGTGATGATGCTGTTTATCGCTTTCCGGGCTCCGGCAGAAGTGGCTATGGTGGCGGCGACGTCTGTCTGTGTGGTGTTGGCTGTGACCTTGCAGGATCGCTCTTTTTCGGCGGTGCTGAATAGCCTGTTTAGTGGCAGCGAGATCCGTTCCGGTGTTGAAACGCTGGACAATTTGTTGGGGCGGGGCGGCCTTATGTCCATGATGTGGACCCTATCCCTGGCGTTAATGGCCTTGGCTTTGGGGGGAATACTCAGCCGTTTCGGTTTTCTCAAGGTACTGATTTCCGGCGTACTGAGACGGATTAAACGTCGTGCGACGTTGGTAGCGACAACTATTATCAGCGGTTTTATCGGCAACAGCACCATGGGTGAGGCTTATATGTCCATTATTCTTGGTGGTCAGCTGTTTGGCGATGCTTATGATAACCATGGCATTGACCGTGCGGTACTCAGCCGCTCCCTTGAAGAGGGTGCCACGCTCACTTTTGCCTTGATTCCCTGGACGACAGGGGGTGCCTTCTTTGCCTCCACTCTTGGCGTATCTGTGCTGGAGTACGCACCTTGGGCGCTGTTGAACTGGATCAACCCTCTTATCGGTATTCTATTTGCGTTTCTTGGGATTGGCTTGATCTCTTCAACAAATGAAAGTCCGGCTCGTTCTGAAAGTGCGGGTGAGGCTACTGCCTGACAGAAAAATGGGGCATCAGCAAAAATGATAAATTGGATGTCCCATCCTTTTTTAAGAACGAACGAACGAACGAACGAACGGCATGGCAAGTTATCTGCCTCGTCATCTGTTTCCTCTTCCTCGAAGTAGCCTTGTCTCCACCGTTTCAATTGCTGACAATGACTCCATTGCTGTCGAACATGTTACCGGAGACGCCATTGCTCACTATTTACCACTCCAACCATCTCGATATTCTAAAAGAGCTGCTGGTCGAGTTGATCCACCGCGATCCGCTGGATAACCCACTGGATGAAGATCAAATTCTGGTGCAAAGCCCCGGCATGGCCCGCTGGCTGCAGCTGGAGCTGGCCGAGGCGTTTGGTATTGCCGCCGGTCTTGCTTTCCCGCTTCCTGCGACATTTTTGTGGGATATGTTTGTTCGGGTACTGGACGATGTTCCCAAACGCTCAGCCTTTGCCAAGGAGAGTATGACCTGGAAGCTGATGGGCCTGCTCGACAACTGGAAGGATGAACCCTCTTTCGAATCACTGAAAAATTATCTGGAAAACGACGAGAACCTTGTACGTCGCTATCAGCTGGCAGGAAAAATTGCTGATATATACGACCAATATCTTGTTTACAGACCTGAGTGGATTGCCAGCTGGGAACAGGGAGATGATCTGCCAGAGCTGACTCAGGATCAGGCATGGCAGCCCATCTTGTGGCGGGCGCTGACAGAGCGTACTCAAGAGCTGGAGCAACCCCACTGGCACCGGGCCAATATGCAACAGACCTTCGCCAAAATTCTCGGCAGTCGTGATTTCAGGAATCAACTCCCTAAACGACTGTTTGTTTTTGGTATCTCGGCGCTCCCCCCCGGCTACGTGGAGGCGCTGTATGCCCTTAGCGGGCATTGTGATGTGCACCTGATGATAACAAACCCCTGTCGTTACTATTGGGGAGATATTCGTGATGCCCGCTACCTGGCCCGGATTAATGCCCGACGTTTTAAAGAGAGTATGAACCCGGAACTTCCGGAGAGTTTGAACGACACAGGAAATCCATTACTGGCTTCACTTGGCAAGTTGGGGCGGGACTATCTTTATCAGTTGCAGGAGATCAGTTCCGGAGAAAATGCCTCGGAACAGAGCCCGGTCAACGAGATTGATGGCTTTGCCGATATTGAAGCCAACTCACTGCTGAAAAAAATTCAACACGATATCCTTGAATTACAGGACAGCACTGGCAGCGGACAGATCATTGATAATAACGACCGCTCCATCAGTTTCCTGGGTTGCCATAGTCCGCTACGGGAAGTGGAAGTCTTGCACGACCATCTGCTCAGCCTGTTTGAAAACGACAGCTCGCTGACACCCCGCGATATTATCGTGATGGTGCCCGATATCGACAGTTACTCACCTTATCTGCAGGCTGTTTTTAGCAGCAAGGGTGGTACGGCCTCCGGTAAACGCACTATCCCCTTTGCCATCTCTGACCGCAGCGCAAGCCAGGAGCATCCCGCGCTGGCAGCACTGCTGGGGCTGCTGACCCTTGACCAGCGTCGTGCCAGTGCTCCGGAATTAATTGAACTGCTGGAAGTGAAGGCCATCCAGAATCGTTTTGATCTGGACGACAATAGTATTACAACCCTGAGCCGGTGGATCGATAAAAGCGGTATCCGCTGGGGTCTTAACCAACAGCACCAGACTCTGTTTGATGTCCCTTCCCGTCAGGAGAACACCTGGCTGTTCGGCTTGCGTCGTATGATTTTGGGTTACGCCATGCCTTCATCCATGGGGCTTTATAATGACACCCTGCCATCTGATCAGGTTCAGGGGGTCGATGCCGAACTGGCAGGCCGATTGGCCGATTTTATCGAGCGCTGCGAGTGGCTGCTGAGTGAAAGTGATACGTCAAGAGATGCCGACCAGTGGACACTGTTCATCAACCAGATGCTGGAGGCGTTCTTCGCGCCTGATGAAGAGGATGAGCCGGTATTGAAACAGGCTCGGGATGCCATGGAAAAATTCCGCCAGCAGCTGAACGACGCCCAGTTCCATGAAACCCTGCCCAGGGCGGTTATGGTTGACTGGCTGCAGGAGAACCTGGTCAATACCCGTAATAGCCAGCGTTTTCTTGCCGGACAGGTCAATATCTGTACCCTGATGCCGATGCGCTCGATTCCGTTCCGTGTCGTTTGTCTGCTGGGTATGAACGACAGCGCCTATCCACGCAGTCTGCCGCCCATGGGCTTTGACCTGATGGCAAAGCAGCCCCGTCGGGGAGATCGCTCCCGCCGGGAAGATGACCGCTATCTGTTCCTGGAGGCGCTGCTCTCAGCCAGGGAGCAGCTCTATATCAGCTATGTCAGCCGCAATATTCGCGACAATACCCCCCGCTTCCCGTCGGTACTGGTCACCGAACTGCAGAACCTGATTCGGGAAAGTTTTGTCTGTGACAATGGCGACGATGGAGAGGTTCTGGTTAATACGCTGTTCCATCAGCATACCCTGCAGCCCTTTAGCCCGATCAATTTCCAGAAGGAGCCGGAAGGTAAAGCCAACCGCTTCCCGAGTTTTGCCAGTGAATGGTTGCCGGCCGCTCAAGGCGAAGGTCAATCGGCTCCCGCATTTCTTACCGAACCACTGACACCGGTTCTGGCACCGGAGACTGTCTCTGAACTGGATCAGATGCTGGCAACGATTCCGGAGACAGCGCTTGAAGCGGATCTACCGTTGGCTCAACTGCTCACCTTTTGGAATAACCCCTGTCAGGCCTTTTGCCAGCAACGGCTGAAAATTTTCTTCAATGATGAAAACGAAGCGGCCGAAACCCGTGAACCTTTTGCCTTGTCCGGACTCAGTGGCTGGCAACTCAAAGACAGTCTGGTGCGCGGTTATCTACAGGGCATGGACGACAAACAGTTTTTTTATCAGGCCCGGGCTGCCGGTCAATTGCCCCATGGCAATTTTGGTGAGCTGGCCATGGCAGAGCTGCAACAGGATGCCCGTAGTCTGGCGGATCTGGTTGCACCACAACTGACCAATAAAAAAGATGATCTTGAGATCAGACTGCTATTGAACAACAGTCGTCTAACCGGTTGGCTCGACAAAATATATCAAGAGGGACAAATATTCTGGCGTACCGGAAAAATGCAGGATAAACACCGTTTTCAAGCATGGATACAACATCTCTGCTACTGCGCCACGGTAGAGAACCCCGGCAGAACCATGTACTTCACCAGTAAGGAGTCCATCGCCTTTCGACCTATGAACGGGGATGAGGCGCTCTCCCGCCTCTCTTATATGGAGCGTCTGCTACGGGAGGGACTTACACGACCACTGCCGTTGTTTCAGCAGGCGGCCTGGGTTTGGTTAACCAATGCGGTTGACGGTCTGGGGGTTTCTGCCAATAGCGCCTGTCTTGAAGAGGCTGACGAGAAGGCACGAAAATCCTTTACCTCTGTTGATTTTGGCCCCAAAGGAGAGATCAGCGACGTCTATATCCAGCGCTGCTGGCCTGAGTTCGAACAGGCGCTACCTGAACTCAGGCAGTTGGCAGAGAGCCTGCTTTTACCTGTCCACAGCCATATGGAAAAACGGGAGACCGAGCAGTGAGCACAACTACAAAAATGCTGAATGCCCTGACTTTACCCCTGCACGGTCACCGGTTGATTGAGGCCAGTGCCGGTACCGGTAAAACATGGACGATCGCCGCCCTCTATCTGCGGTTACTGCTTGGCCACGGCAAAGAAGACTCTGCCCATAAAGAGCCGCTTACTGTTGACCAGATTCTGGTCGTGACGTTTACCGAAGCGGCCACCGAAGAGCTGCGTGACCGTATCCGCGCCCGTATCCACGAAGCCCGCCATGCGTTTTTGGTCGGCGAAGCCAGTGAGCCTTTTCTTGAGGATTTGCTGGAAGAGATGGATCACCATCCGATTCAGGCGGAACGTCTGCTTGCGGCCGAACGACAGATGGATGAGGCGGCCATTTTCACCATTCATGGTTTTTGTCAGCGGATGTTGAAACAGCACGCCTTCGAGAGCGGTACTCTGTTTACCAGCGATCTGATGGAAGACCAGTCCGAGTTGATCTCGGATACCGTCGCTGATTTCTGGCGTCGAACCATGTATCCCCTGGATAAAGAGCTGGCGGCGCTGGTGCGGAATATCTGGACAACGCCTGAAAAACTGGAATCTGATCTGCACCGCTGGCTGAGCCAGCAGGACCTGCACATTCTCGATAATAATATTCCTGAGTCCTTCGACGATATCAAACGACAGATCAGTGACATCAAGGCGATCAAGGCGCTGTGGCGGGGGCAGCAGGATGAGATTAACCAGCTGGGTAGTGTGCTCAAAAAAAATTCCAAACCGTGGCATCGGTTGGTCAAAATGAATGAGTTTGCCCACAGTGATGATCTGATTCCGGTTATCAGTCATGAGACCAGCTGGTACTGCTATACCCCAGGAGCGCTGGCAGCCGCCTGTGCCAAAGGCAAAGTGCCACCCGATCTGGAGGTTTTCCGTCGTATCGAAACGCTTTGTCAGAACGCCCTCGATCTTAACGACGCCCTTAAAGGGTTGATTCTTCGGGATGCTATTCAGGATGTCGGAAGTCGTCTTGTTCAGCGTCGACTGGAGCTGCGCAAGATGTCGTTTGATGATCTGCTGACCCAGCTCGACCGGGCTCTGCGTTCCCCCTCCGGCGAGGCCCTTGCCCGACATATTCAGGGTATTTTTCGGGTTGGTATGATCGACGAATTTCAGGATACCGATGCCGTTCAGTATCGGATCTTCAGCCATCTCTATCCCGTCGATGGCCGTGACGAAGACGCTACCGGCCACGGCTTGTTTCTGATCGGCGACCCCAAACAGGCGATCTACGC
Organism: uncultured Oceanospirillales bacterium; assembly: GCA_947040555.1. GTDB lineage: Bacteria > Pseudomonadota > Gammaproteobacteria > Pseudomonadales > Endozoicomonadaceae > Sansalvadorimonas. Next base: position 22,140 of record CAMRBW010000025.1, read on the forward strand.
CTTCAGGGGAGCGGATATCTTTACCTATATCCATGCTAAACACCGGATCAGCAGCCACTATACCCTGCCTACCAACTGGCGCTCCTCTTCGTCGATGATTGCGGCGATCAACCATTTATTTAAACAGTCTTCGTCGCCTTTTATTTACGACAGTGATATTCCGTTTTCGCCAGTACAGCCATCTGATAAAGCGGATCAGCGTGGTCTGTTTATCGATGATGAACAGGTCAAGGCGCTGCAGCTCTGGACCATTAGCTGTGGTGAAAAGGGCTGTGGTGAAAAGAGAGATAGCGAAGAGAATATTGGCAAAAGCGATTATGAAACGGCTATGGCCGGCGCTACCGCTGATGAGATCAACCGCCTGCTGACCCTCGCAAAAGAGAACCGATGCCGGACCGGGGGTTCACAACAAAAACCGCTGACACCGGGGCAGATCGCAGTACTGGTTCGTACCGGACGACAGGCTGAAAAGATAAGGGAGGCACTGCTGGCGCAGAATATTGCCAGCGTCTACATGTCTGACCGCAGCTCGGTGTACGACAGTGCTGAGGCTATGGATATCTGTCGTCTGCTGGCGGCCTGTCTGGAACCCACTAATGAACGTAGAGTCAGGGCGGCATTGGCAACACCACTGCTGGCGCTGGATGCCCACACCCTCGATGAGCTGAACAATAATGAGCTGCACTGGGAGTGTGCCATTGAGGAGTTCAACGACTACCATGACTGCTGGCTTAATCGTGGCGTATTGCCAATGCTGCGGATGTTGCTGAGCCGACGAAAATTGGCAGAGAATCTGCTGACCGACCCCAATGGTGAACGACGGTTGACCAATGTACTCCATCTCGGTGAGCTGCTGGCCACTGCCGCCCGGGAGAAGGATACGCCCCACGCCCTGCTGCGCTGGCTCCATGAGCGAATTGCCAGCCCGGATACCAGCGCCAAGGAGCAACAGCTCCATCTGGAGAGTGAACAACATCTGGTGCGTATCGTCACCATTCATAAAGCCAAGGGGCTTGAATACGGTGTCGTATTTATCCCCTTCGTCTGCACCTGGCGGGAACAGGAACAGGCGATTTTCCACAATGATCAGCAACAGGTTGTGGCAGATCTGCTCGGCAGCGGTGACTCTCTTGCCAAAGCGGATCGGGAGCGTCTTGCGGAAGATCTGCGCCTGCTCTACGTGGCGCTGACCCGTTCCGTACACGCCTGCTACCTTGGCATAGCGCCGGTAAAGATACGTCCTGGCAAAAAGCGAGATAAAACTGATCTCGACAAAACCGCCATTGGTCACCTGCTGGCACCCGGACAAGAGATTCTGGTCTCTACACTAAACGACAGTCTGCATAAACTGGTCGAGCAGTGCCCGGCCATGGCGCTGACCGCTCTTCCTGATGGCAATCTGCCGGCATATCAGCCCCCTCAGGAAGAGCCACCCGAGCTCTCTGCCAGACTATTCACCGGCACTATTACCAATAACTGGTGGATGACCAGTTACTCAGCACTGTCCCGTAACGCCAGCCATGCGAGGGTGATGACTACACCAGATGCCAGCCATGAACAGCCAGGACTTGATCTGGAAGTACAGGGACAACAGAGCCAATCGTCCGTTTCTGAACGTCCCGCATTCTCATCGCTGCTTGATTTTCCCCGCGGTGCCCAGCCGGGTACCTTCCTGCACGAGATTTTTGAACGGGTAGCCTTTGAAGATCCGCAGCCGGAAGAGATTGCAGCCATGATTAGTGACCAGCTGCTGATTAATGGCTTTGATGAGCAATGGTTGTTGGTGTTGCAGGAGATGGTGCATACCGTTATCCATGCGCCTATGAACGACAATGGACTGACATTGACCCGTCTGCAAAAAGGCGGCTACAAGGCCGAGCTGGAGTTTAATCTGCCGCTGGGGACTATTAAGGCTTCTGCGCTGAATGCTTTGCTGAAAAGGTATGATCCACTGGCAAAGCAGGCGGGTGAGCTGGACTTTCGGGATGTTCAGGGCATGCTGAAAGGTTTTATCGATTTGACCTTCCAGCATGATGGGCTCTGGTACGTGCTGGACTGGAAGTCCAACTGGCTGGGTGAGACCACCGTCGCCTACACCCAGAAGGCGATGGCCGAAGGCATGATCAGCCACCGTTACGATCTCCAATATCTGATCTACACCCTGGCACTGCACCGGCTGCTGAAATTCCGCCTGCCGGATTATGACTACGACACCCATGTCGGTGGTGCCTTTTATATCTTCCTTCGGGGCGTTCAGTCTTCTGTTCTCACTTCAGAAGAGAGTGAACGCACCGGTATCTACTTCCACCGTCCTGAAAAACAGCTGATTGAAGCTATGGATTGTCTGTTCCAGGGTGCTGGAGAGACGGAGAAAAGCCCATGCTGAACGCACTGCGCCAACTGGCTGACCAGAATATTATCCGTCCTCTGGATTACCACTTCGCCCGTTTTCTTGCCAGCGAACACGACGATCCGGTCCTGTTGCTGGCCGCAGCTCTGACCAGCCAGCAACTGGGATCTGGCCATACCTGTCTGAAGCTGACCGGGCAGGATCTCCTGCAACTACTGGGCAGTGGTCGTGATCTTGAGCCGATCCGCAACTGTCCCCCCGTTCATACCTGGGCAGACCATCTTCAAACCCTGTCCGCCGTGGGTGACGGCATACATCCAACGCCTCTGGTACTCGATAACAGTCGTCTTTACCTGATGCGTTACTGGCAGTACGAGGCATCTATCGCCCGGCGTATTAACAATAATCAAGTCATTGCTCTTGATCAGGCCCGTACTAAAGAGATACTTCAGCGTCTGTTTAAAGATTCGGAACAGGGGCAGGATACCAACTGGCAGATGGTGGCCGCCGCAGTGGCAGCAAGTCGGAAGATCTCAGTGATCAGTGGCGGTCCGGGCACAGGAAAAACGACAACTGTTACCCGTTTGCTGGCATTGCTGGTCGAGCTGGGGCTTGAGCAGCACCACCGGGCGCCGGTTATCCATCTGGCCGCTCCTACCGGTAAGGCGGCGGCACGACTAACCGAGTCTATTGGCTCGGCTCGCTGGAAGCTGGACTGTTCCGTGGAGGTGCGCCATGCCATTACCGAACAGGCGACGACTATCCACCGTTTGTTGGGGGTGCTTCCCGGTCGTCCTGAGTTTCGTCATAACCGGGATAATCCCCTGCATCTCGATGTTCTGGTCGTCGACGAAGCCTCGATGATCGACAGCTCTCTGATGGCACGTCTGCTCGATGCCATGCCTGACCATGCCCAGCTAATTCTGCTGGGTGACCGTGACCAGTTGGCCTCGGTCGAAGCGGGTAGTGTGTTGGGGGATATCTGTTCGGCACTGAAGTTTGGTTATTCGCCGCAGCAGGTACAGAACCTTCAACAGCTAACGGGTGCTGAACTGATGCAGCATATTAACGCCCGTGGTCCGGTTATCCGTGATGGCCTCTGCCTGCTGCGTAAGAGCTATCGTTTTGATGAAAACTCCGGTATCGGTCTGCTGGCCCGGGCAGTCAACAACCATGATCGACAGCAAGTGCAGGCTTTGGCCAGAGAGTCACGGGATGACCTGCAGTTTTGCTACAGCGGTGATATTCGACGACGGCTGTTGAAAGAGGCCGTAGCGGGTTATCGCCCCTATCTGGAAGCGATTAACCGCGGTGCCGATCCGGCGCAGGTACTGGAAGCATTTGACCAATTTCAGATACTCTGTGCTCTGCGGGAGGGGCCACAAGGTGTGGCCGGTCTGAACGATGCTATTCGTGAAGCTCTTCAGCAAGAGAAACTGATTGTTGGCAACGACATCTGGTACCATGGTCGTCCGGTATTGATTACCCGCAATGATCCCTCTCTGGAACTCTACAATGGTGATATCGGTATCACCTTCCGCCAGCCCGATGGTAACTTCCGGGTCGTCTTTCCCAAACCAAACGGTGAGCCACGCTTTTTGCTGCCCAGCCGTCTACCGGATCATGAAACTGTATTTGCCATGACTGTCCACAAGAGTCAGGGCTCGGAATTTGAACGGGTACTCCTGGTTATGCCGGATACGCCGTCGCCTATTCTGACTAGAGAGCTGCTCTATACCGGAATCACCAGGGCGAAAAAAACACTGATGCTGTTTGCCCAGCCGGGCATCCTGACCACGGCCGTTAATCAACCAGTACAACGGGTAACGGGACTGGCCGAACGGCTTTTGTAATACTTGGTAAAGCAGCACTAAAAGTCCCCGTTACCATGATGGTAACGGGGACTTCTGGCATTCGGAAGCGCCCAACTCCCCCTGTCTAAATCGGTGACGCTACGATTGTCTTTTCGTTGAAGGGGAGATTATTGTCTTGTTAATAACTCCATGAAAATCCTCTCAGTAATGTCCGTTCACAAGGTCCCGGTTTGTTACTAGAAAAGCATTGCAGGACTGAACGGAAAGAATGAGTGGATTGATGCAAAAAATACCAGACAATGAACTTATAATAATGTTCACTGGGAGGGGGCGGAATGTGTGGCTGGAATTGAGATGTTGAGATGTTGAGATGTTTTTGTAATTAAAAGACGGCTGTGTTAATAATTTTATTAATTATAACCGAACAGGATATCGGAATATTGAGTCAGACTATTAATTACTATCTTGAAATGACATCAAATAATCAGCTTCGTAAAAAGACGAAACCTCAAGGATTACATATCGTTGAAGCAGAAGAAAAGGAATACCGCTTCAATCGTTATCTCTATCATCTGGTCGGTGAAGTCTGGAACTGGACAGATAGATATAAATTTTCCGATAAACAGTGGCAGTCGTATGCCGAGAGTGAAGATGTAAAGACCTTTGTTGCTTATATAAAAGGCAGTATTGCAGGGTATTATGAGCTGCAGAAACATCCGAAAGGTCATGTTCAAATTGTTTACTTTGGGCTGGCGCCCAGATTTATCGGTAACGGTTTTGGCGGATATATGCTCTCACATGCACTAACAACGGCCTGGAGCTGGAAGGACACGGAGCGAGTCTGGCTTTATACCTGTAATACGGATCATCCAAATGCATTGGACAATTACAAAGCGCGGGGGCTGCGTCTGTTCAAAACCGAACGCAAACAACAACGATAAGCTTTTCAGCTGGGTGCAGAGGAGGGCTAGTGCTGCAAAGCTCAAATAGCCATACCACTGTCCTTCCCGTGAAGGCGGGAATCCACCGCACAATGGACTCCCGCCTTCGCGGGAGTGAGGACAATGTATTCGGTAAGGACATCATAAAATAGGTTGATTCCCCCTCAGTATCCTTTGATGATCTCATCATAAAGATCAAATTTTTGTTTGTAGCTATTTGGAATATTTAATGTCGGCATTAGCTCCCTATCCAGAGCCGGACAGTGTTGCACCTGCTCCGTTCACCCGTTGGTGTGAAGAAAACGAGACGCTTACCATCGACTTGACGTCACTGTTTGGCTACCCCTGTCAGCTGGTGGTTTCAGGTTGGAAAGACCAGTGTGCCTGGTACAGTGTTCTGTACGGCGAGATTGAACACCCGGAGACGTATAGTGATCCGGGTATGGATCTGTTCTCGCCAACAGACGATGAGAATATTACCCGCTGGCAACAGACCATTCCTGAAGATATCCGCTCTCGGTTAGCCCATTTTGGCCGGTGGTGGTTCTCTCTGTTGAGGATGGCCTGTGTGCACAAGGAGGCGATGGATCTTCTGGAAGGCAACCCGCTGCTGTTGTGGTTGTGGCTCTGTCACTGTCAGATTCATAAGATAAGCGACGATGTGATGATTGCAGGCTTGGGACAGAAGCAGGCTGTTTTGCTGCAAGCGATGGAGTTGATCGCTACGCCTGCTAATGCTCGCATGTTACGCAGGGTGGTTCCGGAACAACTTGATGAGCAGATCCGGCGGAGAATAGTCGAGCTTTGGCGATGTTATTCTGCCCTTGAGACATTGCGACACTGTCCGACAATTACAGAGAATCATCTGAGGCTGCTGCATTACCATCCGATATTGCGAGAGTTACCACTTTTTTACACCATCGTTGAACAGGATTGCCCCTGGACGCGGACCCATAACCTCAATATTTTAAGGGACTGTGTGCGTATGGGGCTTAATGATATTCTGCGCCGCTGTCGTACTCTCGAGTCTCTGCAGCGTATTCATGACCGTTATATGGTCCGGCAAAACCGGAATGGAAATGGAACGGGCGTAGGTGGGCAGAAGGATGCGAACGGCAAGCCACTGCCTTTTCCCGCGCCCCCTCACCCTGGGACGGACAGGATCCTGCCTATCACCACACCGGCTGATCTGCAGCGCGAAGGCGAGGAGATGATGCACTGTGTTGGCAGTTATATCCGTACGGTTCAGAAGGGCGGGAGCTATATCTACCGGCTGCTGGAACCACAGCGGGTAACCATTGGTGTCACGCTGCGCAATGGCGAGATATTTGCCATAGAACAGATTAAAGGGGCCAGAAACGCCATGGCTACTGCCGAGGTCAGGGAGATTGTGAACGAGTGGTTTGTTGAGCTTAAGCGGGCTCGGAAGTCAGACTCTTCAAGAGGCTTGCAGCAACGGGCCGATGATCTGCTCGCAAGGATTGCCGGATAGTCAGGTCTCCCTGTGTAAAGTCCTAACCCCGCTAATTGCCAAGGGTCCCCTGAAACCCCATGGTATTTACGGGGTTACGGCACCGCCGAAAACCGGGGTCATATATGACCCCATTTTTTAGGGAATAATCTTTTCTCCCCTGACCATTTCTGCCCCTTTGCGGGTCAGTGTCAGCGGTTGAGTTTTTAAAATGCTGCGGAGGTATTCACCTGCCGCTGGATTAATACAATAAGTGCGAAACGACGGTGAATGGCCTTGTTGGGGGGATGAGCCTCCTCTACCTTAATACTTCGTAAAAATGGTGAGAGTATTTACCGATGCCAGAAAATACAGAGGTGGTTTTTGTGGAGAGACTCTGGAGAGTGCTGGGCAGGAAATTATTGTTTCTGATCTCTTTCGCCTTGTCTCTGGTCGTCTATGGAGGAGTTACAGGAACGACGTCCAGTCCGATGGTTTACGGTGGGCTATCAGGTAGCACCGATTATTCGAGTGGCTATTATACGGCAGTGACTACTGATAACAAGCGGGGGCCACCCACCATTCAGAGGTTGAATGAGGTGTTCCAGCAAGGAAGGCATGACGAGTTTTTCCCGGGAGATCCGCGCACAAACGGTCACGATAGGTTTCTTTATCCGGTCGATAGGTTGGATCTAGATAGTTTTAATGTGCCCTCCACGGAGAAACTCCATTTTACCGTCGACGATAACGGTAATCTGTGGGCAGCCGGTACTAGAGGAGCGATGGTGCTTGGGCTCAAATATGGTGATAAATCCGGGAGAGAGACCTTAGAGGAACAAAGGACAGTCATATTTAATCCGCCTCTTGGGGAGGGATCGAGGCTATGTCCGGGGCCTGACTCTGGAATAATAGAGATAATGCCACGTCTTGGGGAATTCAGGGTGCGCAATCAGAATGGAGAGGTCATTAGCGGATCGATTTCAGGGGGTTCTGGCGACGTCAATATCACGGAAGCTGGAGTAAAACTCGACCCCGCGGCGTGTAGACGTTCAAGGCTGAATAGTGTGGGGGGCATATTAATGTACGAGACGGAGGATGGGGGCTGGACCCGTGTGTGTCACAAAGTCGTTACCGTTGAGAGCGGACTTATTATCTGCAGAACCTTGTATCCAGGCCAAACCGTCCATTCTCCCGCTATTGCGAATATAGAGACAGCTGACGCGATGGAATGTAAAACAGGGCGCGGGTTAAGTGGAAATATTAAGAATAATAATGTTCAATGTAATGGAGATGAGTCTTCATTTAAGGCCTGCCCCGGGCATAATAATACAGTCAGTTGCGCTTCATCGGAACTAACACATATAGAATGTAACTTCTTAGAACCGCCTTCCGGGTGTAGCAGTTCCCATGCTACTTTGCCTGTGATCAGTGGAAATGAGATCGTGTCAATAAACTTGACAAATTCGGAAGCAGAACAAAAGAAGCAGTTGAATCCACAGGTTGGAACGAAACACTGGCACTTGATGGACGACACCCGCTTACTTGTTTCTAATGATACCCATGTCGCATTGTTAAGCAGAGAGGGTCCGGATGAAAATTTTTCTCTGGTTGACACAGTGGAGCTAAAGTTGGTTAGTGTTTGTGGAAAGTTTGGTTGTGGATATGTTCTAGGCTTGGGATCCAACGGGCGTGTTTTCAAGATAAGTCTTTCCATTGAAAACAAAATAATTGTTAAAATGGCAGGACATACTACAATCATCGATCCACAATGGATATTCGAATCAGACGTTTATACTTACGTCGTGGGGGCTCATGATGTGGAAGCTCTCACCAATAAGCCTGAGGCGCTGACAAAAGCTCTGTGCAGGGACTTTGCAGACCTAGCGTTAGAGAAACAAGACGCAGAGAGTTCGCTATCTTTTAAGGAAAAATTGGCGATTGTTAGTGCTTCAGTACCTGTACCGCTAATGGCTACAATAGTAAGCCTCATAAAATGTTGGTTTTGTAGAACAAAAAACAAGAATGCGGATGGTGACGATGAGCAGCGCTTGATCGCTCATCAGGGTGACGATGGGCCGCGCGTGGTCCAGATGGGGACAGGGCCGGAAGAACAAAACCTCATTGAGGCTGGCCGCGACGAGCATGCTGCACAAGCACTGAATGCCAGAGGGGATAACGAATATAGTGATATGGTAGTCGAAATGACTGACATAGAACCTGAACGGTCTAACTCTCAAAAGATAGAGATGGAGGTTCATCAGTGTGACGACACTGGTAAGATGTAGGGCATAAAAATGTGGTAATGGGTCAATGTGTGTTTTTCTTTTGTTTGGGCCTTGCTGGTCAAGGCTTCCAGAGTCATCGAGGACACATCGGACCCACGACCATTTTTTTCACATACAGCCGACCACCTACGGCGTCGTCTGTATCCAGACTTTATGCTACTGTAAGCACCTCGAAAACATCTCATTCTTTAGAGCTATGAACAGATATCATGACGAGAAAAATATTATCTTTGAAGGTGAAAAAAAATATAGATTCCAAACAAACAGATGTAGATAAGGTGGTCAAAGATGTATTTCATGCTGACCCGCAAAAGCGTTTTTTAAATGGCGTAGCCATCAATCCTTCTCAGTGCATTCGCCTGGAATTAGGTTCTCAGCAACTTACCACACGAGCGATGGATTTGATTACGCCAATCGGAATGGGGCAGCGAGGTTTGATCGTGGCTCCACCGGGTTGCGGGAAAACGACCCTTTTAAAACATATTTGTCAGGCGGTGGGGGAAGCTTATCCCGAGATAAAGCTTTATGCGTTACTCATTGATGAACGACCGGAAGAAGTGACTGATTTTAAACGCAGCGTGTCGGCACAAGTACACGCCTCATCCTCGGATGAAAGCTATGACCAACACGTCCGGGTGGCCAATAACCTTCTTAGTACCGCCCGCCAGGAAGCTGGCGAAGGTCATGATGTAATGATTGTCATTGATTCTCTCACAAGGCTCTCGCGGGTACATAATGCAGAGCGAAAGAGCAGCGGTCGTACAATATCGGGCGGGCTTGACGCCAGAGCGATGGAAATACCACGCAAACTGTTTGGCGCCGCTAGAAAGATTGAGAATGGTGGGTCGCTTACCATTCTGGCGACCATACTCGTTGATACCGGAAGCCGAATGGATCAGGTGATATTTGAGGAGTTTAAGGGTACGGGTAATATGGAAATCGTTTTATCACGGGAGATTGCGAATCAACGGATTTTCCCCGCGCTGGATATTGCTAAAAGTAGCACGCGCCGTGAGGAGCTTCTTCTAAATGCTAAAGATATCGAAAAGGTAAGAGTTTTACGGAGGGCACTTACCCATCTTAAACCTGTAGAAGGCGCCAGAAAACTTGTTGAGTTACTTGAGACATACCCAACAAATGCAGAGCTGTTGAATCGTTAGGGGATAGCAATCGGGGGGCGGGTCTTGAATATTGAATTCATTCAAAATAACAGCCTTTATTGAGTGATCCGCCCCGTTTCTGAACTGTTGATCGCCATCTGCTATCTGTATCTTGATTAACCAGAACAATCACTACAATATTGTTCTGGATATTCATTATCCAGAGTAGAACGTAAGACAGGAGGTATGAAGTAGAGCGTTTTTTCAATATAATCCACACCCGATTTTTTAGCAACGATATTCAGATTTTGACAGTTTGCATTATCATTATTAATAAGACAGATCGAATTTAAACTAAATGAGCCGCCTATATTATAAGCACGTCCTCTCTGGTAAAGGTAATACTCATCATCGTAATCGTTGTAAACAAATTCCGCCGCGGAGGAGGAGTTAATATCTCTGTGATAACAAAGAGGGTTAAGAATCACTTTGCAAGGACTCACACCCAATGCTGTATAGTCCCATTTTACTTTTTCCGGACGACCTAATTTTTCAAACGTGTCTGAACCCATTCTAACGCTTATTGATGGACAGCGGTTTTGGGAAAAAATACCACAACGGATCATTGTCAGACCAACGACTACGGGCTGCTTGTCCTGACCGTTTTCGATCAAGTAAGACATAAGGTCAGCGTTTGCCGATGCAGCGAATATCAACGCACATAACAGTATGAAAATTGAATTTCTCATGGTTAATATCACTCATGCGTTATTAAAAAATTCTCTTCATAACTTCGTTCGCAACAACTCCCTCTCTTTTCTGGAACCATTGATTCTGTAGGCTGTAACGCAGATGTTTCTTTCTGGCTCGCATACTTGTGGGCTGGTTTCCGGTGCCTGATGAAGCTTGCCCTGTGTCATTGTGGTTGTTACCGGTATCGTATAAAGAGCGGAAACCGCTGCCTTTTTCGAATAAAGTAAAAATTATTCTGCCTGCATGGTCTAGCATACATTAAGAATACTGTCAAGAAGAAACCCTTGCAAGCCCGGAAAAAAAGCAAGGAGTGATACTCTTTGCACTGGCAGACTATTTTGAGCTGGTCGACGGGACGGGCAAAGCCATCAGGGATGATAAGCATAGAGCCCTTGCCAGTCAGTTGTCGCCTGTTCTTCATCGACGGGGAATGAACCTGAATGAGTGGTTAAACACTATGCGACTACATGGGAATCGTTTTGCGTTGGGCATGGGTCGAGTGAAAGCACTTCAAGCCTTTGTAGAAAAAACCGGAAGACGCTGGATGCATGGTATGGTGGCCAGTCGGTGCCTGTTTGTGGGCTAACCGGGTAGACGTTTGTGTGCATTCCTTCCTGAAATACCACTTTTGTGAATTCCAAAATATCAAAGGTACGGAGTGATGGCATCGGTTGATGCCGTCGGGTGCTTTCGTTGCCATTTTGAGACCCATTGCTCCCGGTTTGTTGCGAGCAATGGGGTGAATTTATTGTTTGGAACCTTGGTGGTTTAACATCGGGAATGAAACTTTTGGATTATTCTCATTTTTAGATGTATAGAGGACCTTCTCCGGATGAGATTTTCTAGGTCTAACAGACGTACATATTTTCCTGAAGATGTGCTGAGGGCTTCTGAAGTAATCAACTATCGTCTTATGAGCATTCAATGAGGCCAATGCGCGGGGAGTGAACCCCTCGACATTTACTTGATTAAAGTCCGCTCCCTTTTCTATCAGCCACTTGACAATGTTAATATGCCCATGTGCGGCGGCTTTATGCAACGGCGTGTCGCCAAAAGCATTTGCGGCATCCACCTTGAGTCCTTCCGTATGAAGATATTTAACCGTATCTAACTGGTTACCCGAAGCTGCTTCATGCAAGAGGGTGTTGGTGTTATTGCCGGAAATAACATTCAAAATACCAAGTTTTGCTGTTACAAAAAATTTGATGAGTTCTATGAGGCCTTTGTGCGCAGCCTTGAGTATAGGAGAATTGCCACCGTCAGGCCTGACGGTATGGGAGGGATCTGCACCATGCTGGGCAAGATACTTGGCAACCTCCTCATTAGAATTGTCAACAGCTAAAAGCAAGGGGGTACGTGTTATGTCACCACAGATCATGTCTACGGTAGCATCATTTTCAATAAGCAATTTAACTATATCTACATGCCCGGTGACGGCGGCTAACTGCAACCCGGTCATATTTTATACGGCGTGTAACGTTTTCGACATCCGTGAAGAAACAACCTTCGTACGCTACATCAACGTCAAAATCGTCCTGGTCCAGATAAAACTTCACCGCCCTCTTATTTTGTGACCGGATACCTGCCAGAAAGAGGCTATTATCGCGCATATCCTTGATAGTCTCTGTCCATTCCTTAACGGCTTGCGCTGCAAAACTTGCCGACAGGCAAAGTGTTGTGTAACAAAATAGTTTGAAGAGTCCACGCATACAACCCTCTTGGTGTGATGAACAGGAAAGAAACCGGTATGGTAAGTCGTGCCACAATAGCAAATCATTCTGGGTAGTATGGCTTATGGATGGCTTAGGCAACTTTAAAATTCATCGGTAAACGTCCTGAACCACGCAGCAAGGGAGGGAGGGAGGGATTGTTTGATCGCTCAAAAGGTTGCGAGATATCTACATCGCATGTTGTCGTGCGAAACAGCACCTGAACCGGCCCGTCGGGTCAGGCTTCAGAACTGTTGATCTGGGATCTGGTATGTTGCTCGCTTTTTCCGAGTAGACCATGGCTTTTGTTTGCAGCGGATATCGCTGAGAAATTGTGAATTTCCTTCATTGGCGCACCGGATTGATGATTTATCAAACAGGAGAAAAGGAGACACAAGGCATGCTTAAAAACGGCAATCTTTTTGATCCATTACCCGATGCCCGCAGTGGTGAAATTTTTGAGGATTTGATCAAGAACCCATCGGTCAGAATCGAGCGCATTGTCTCTCGTGGGCAAACTTCGCCGGAGAGTGGCTGGTATGACCAGGATGAACATGAGTGGGTGGTAGTTCTCAAGGGGATGGCGGAGCTGACCTTTGAGCAGGGCGGCATTGTGAAACTGCAAGTAGGGGACTATGTGAATGTTCCTGCCCATACCAGGCACAAGGTGAGTTGGACAGATCCGGAGTATGAGACGGTTTGGTTGGCGGTGTTTTATCGAAAGGGTTCTGGCGGTATGGACTGATGCGACCAAACAGTTATCCACCACTCAACAAAAAAGGCAGCACTGTTAAGTGCTGCCTTTTATTCACCCAAAGGTGAAAAGTAACGGAAGGCTGTCGCCTTAGATTACTTCGATATCTTCAGCCTGAGGACCTTTCTGGCCCTGAGTCACG
>CAMRBW010000026.1 GCA_947040555.1 uncultured Oceanospirillales bacterium
CAAATTAAAAGGACAAATTAAAAGGACACCCACAAATTAATGAAATAACAAGCTTCCCTGATCACCTTTTCTATTTTCCGTCATATAATTTGAACTTGGTTATGGCAAGCAAACAGGAGCAACCATAATGAACCCCCTGCAACCCGGTAATACAGCGCCCCCATTCTCTCTGCTCAACCAGGATGGTGAGACGGTTAATCTGTCTGACTTTGCTGGCAGCAAGGTACTGGTTTACTTCTACCCCAAAGCCTCAACTCCAGGTTGCACGGTGCAGGCCTGCAGCCTGACCGCCAGCCGCTCTGAATTTGATGCTCTGGGTGTGCATATTCTGGGCATCAGCCCTGATCCGGTAAAAAAACTGAAGAACTTCGAACAAAAGAAAGAGCTGAACATTGCCCTGCTCTCCGATGAAGATCACGCTATCGCTGAGCAATTTGGTGTTTGGGGCGAGAAAAAGTTTATGGGCAGGCTCTTCGATGGGATTCACCGCATCAGTTTTTTGGTGAATGAACAGGGTGAAATCGAACATGTTTTTAACAAATTCAAAACCAAAGATCATCATGAGGTAATTCTTGCCTACCTGAGAGGCTGACAGGCCGCGCCGAGGGCGACCACAACTGCTGTCGCCCTTCATTCCTCCCCCCTCTCCTTTTCTGACAAAACCTCACATTTTTTAACAGATAGCCTTCTATTTCTTGATCTGGATCAATAACTTCCAAGCTCCGTAAGTGTCTAATCGCACAGGAACACGGGTTCTGTGTTCATGGATGTCCTGAATAGTGCTGGATAGTGCTGAATAGTGCGGCTCTTACATATATTGAAGTGCCTAATCGCACCGGAGCACGGGCTCTATATTCATGGATGTCCTGAGTAATATGTGCTGAGTAATATGTGGATGTCCTGAATGGTACCGCTCCTACATATATTGAAGTGACGGATGGCTATGCCGGTTGCCATAACAGGCGACTAACACCTTTTTCAAGCCATAAAATAAACGACAAGAGGTTGTTCTCGGATGAAGTTGATTCTTCGGTTACTGGCAGGGATTGTTGCCGGTGTGATTATTGGTCTGTTAGTGCCATCCGCAGGGGTTATTGAGGCTTTGGCTCGTGGCCTGATCACGTACCAGTCGCTGTTTGGTCAGTTTATTAACTTTACCATTCCGCTGATTATTCTCTTTTATATCATGAGCGGTGTTGCCAACCTGCAAGAAGGCTCCGGTCGCGCTTTGGGTGCCACCATTGGTTTTGCTTACCTCTCCAGTATTATTGCCGGTTCCATGGCATTCTTTGTCTCCAGTGCCTTTATTCCAGGCATGGTGGAGCTGGGTACTCTGGGTGCAGCCAAGGCCGAAGGTCTGAAGCCTCTGATAATGCTGGAAATTCCACCCATTATGGGCGTGATGACCGCACTGGTGATGGCCTTCGCTTTCGGTATGGGCATCTCTGTCACCAAGAGCAAAGAGCTGAAAACGGTCGTCGATCAGTCTCGTGATATTGTTGAACTGATGCTGGCCAAAATTCTGATTCCTGGTCTGCCGTTCTATATTGCCGGTGTTTTTGCCAACATGGCGGTAGAAGGTACAGTCTTCGCCACCCTGAAGACCTTCGGCGTGGTTCTTCTGCTGGCGGTTGTCATGCACTGGATCTGGCTGACGGCACTCTACTTCATCAGCGGTTCCCTGACAGGTCGTAACCCGCTGACCATGGCCAGAAACATGCTGCCTGCCTACTTTACGGCGATAGGAACCATGTCCAGCGCAGCCACCATTCCGGTGACCGTTCGTCAGGCCAAAGTCAACGATATTGACGACAGTGTGGTCGATTTCTGTGTGCCCCTGTGTGCCACTATTCACCTGTCCGGCAGCGCGATTACCCTGACCACCTGTGCCACAGCCATCATGCTGCTGACCGGCATGGCTGCTCCGACCTACATGATGATTCTGCCATTCCTGGTGATGCTGGGTGTCACTCTGATCGCAGCCCCTGGCGCGCCTGGTGGTGCGGTTATGGCCTCTCTGGGACTGCTCTCCTCCATGCTCGGTTTTGGCGAAGCCGCGATTGCGCTGATGATCGCTTTGTACATGGCTCAGGACAGCTTCGGTACCGCCTGCAACGTAATGGGTGATGGTGCGATTGCTGCACTGGTCGAGAAGTTTGGCTGTAGCAAGCCGGAAACTGCGCAACAGCCTGAAACGGTTAACGCAGAAGCTCACTAACACAACGGGATATTAAACCCCCACTACCAGCTCCAGAAAAAAGCGACTCCCACGAGTCGCTTTTTCTAATTCAGGACATCCAAAGAAATTTAACGCAAAATAATTCGGGACATCCAACAACATAATTCGGGACATCCAAAGAAATTTGACACGCCCCTCCGCTGATCTATCTTTCCTCCCGCGAATAACCCAACGGGGGAGACCATGACCCAAGCCCGCAGCACATTAATCGACCCGAGCAACACCCCCTATTACCACTGCATCGCTCGCTGCGTGCGACGGGCTTTCCTGTGCGGAAAAGATGATCTCACTGGTAAGAGTTATGAGCATCGTAAACCGTGGGTAGTCGATCGTCTGAAAGAGCTGGCAGCGGTATTTGCCATTGAAGTGTGCGCCTATGCAGTGATGTCCAACCATTACCATGTGGTGCTGCATGTTGATGTAGAGCGCGGAAAAAACGGGAGTGATTGTGAAGTTTTACGACAGTGGACGCTGCTCTTTGATGGTCCGCTTCTGGTGCAGCGCTTCCTGGCAGACATCCCTTTAGGAAAAGCTGAAAGAGCCAGAGTTGCCGCGTTTGCTGCTGAATATCGCCAACGTTTGATGAGCATCAGCTGGTTTATGCGTTGTCTTAATGAACACCTTGCCCGCAAGGCCAATGAAGAAGATCAATGTAAAGGTCGGTTCTGGGAAGGACGTTTTAAAAGTCAGGCATTGCTGGATGAAGCTGCACTGTTGTCGTGTATGGCCTACGTGGATCTCAATCCGGTGCGAGCGGGTATGGCGACAATGCCGGAAGCTTCAGACTTCACCTCTGTTCAGGAACGTATCGAGCAGTGGCGAAAGGGTCAGTGCAAAAGCTGGTTAAAACCGTTTCAAATCCGAAGCAGACAAGAGGGGGGAATCCCGTTTGCTCTGGCTGACTATTTCGAGCTGGTTGAGTGGGCGGGTCGCTCTCTCAGGGATGATAAGCGTGGGGCTATAGCTGGTCAGTTGCCACCTATTCTTGAGCGATTGGGAATCAACCCGAATGCGTGGTTGGGTACCATGAAACCACATGGGAACCGTTTTGTATTGGGGGTCGGTCGGTTAAAAGCGCTTCGGGCCTTTGCAGAAAAAACCGGAAGACGCTGGGTGCATGGTATGGTGGCTAGCCGGTGCTTGTTTGTGGGCTGATGTTGGTGTTTGTATGCATTTTTTTCTTCCTGAGTGACTGTTCTTGTAGTTTGTAGACTGTAGAGATATCAAAATATCAGGGGCGTGGGTGTGGCATCGTCGGTCGATGCCATTGGGTGCTTTTTTTGGCGTTTTATTACTGTTGGGTGGGGAGTTTTTTTAGGATTGGTGCTGGGGGTGGCGTTTGCGGATTTGTGGGTGTCCTTGATTCGTGCGGCATATCCGAAAGCAGACGTCTGTGGGAGATTGGGCTTTAGTTGCTCTACGAGAACTGCTGACAATATGGTGGGATTTTTGGTCGTAGAATAGGAGCAGGGAAGTGCGAAAGCTCTGAATTATTTGCCCTTTCGATTAAGTACAAATACTTGTAGACTGTCGGAAAAATACATCTTTTTTTCGTAAAATCATGATAGACATCAAGGTTTTGAGCATACCCGAGGGAATATAATTCAACATTAAAACACTCTGTAGAATTGAACACACAATGAAAAAGACTATTTTTGCCGCTTCTATTGTCACTGTTGCCCTGATGACTGGCTGTTCTTCAGCTCAAAAAACGGACGACACTACTGCTGCACCCGCTGCGACTTCCAGTTCCTCTTCTGAATTTACACGCTTCCAGAGCGACAGGCCTGAAGAGAAATCACTGGCTATAGGTGAAGCCAGTGTTGATGCGACTTTCAATTCCGTAGCGGGTATTTACGCACAAACTGTGGGTTTGACTGATGCTTATATCAGCAGAGTGGAATCTGCCCCTACATTCAAAAAAATGGCAGCTTTGAAAGAATCTCAAGGTCAGGCCGTTTACGATGCGGAAGTTGCTAAACTCACCGCTGCCGAGAAAGCTGAATACGATCAGTACCTGGATAGCTCTACGGATATCACCAAAGGGGCTATAGCACTGCTGGCTCAGGCCTACAAATTACAGCAGAGCGTCACTGCTGTAGATGTTAAAGCATTTGTCAAAAACCCCATGAAAGTACCAGGCGCATTGAAAGCAGCGAGCCTGGCGACAGATCAAATCAGTTTCTCCGTTGACTCTCTGGAAATGCTGAAAAAATACCATGACATTTACAGCAATGCCATGAGCTATCAGGGCCGATAATCAGCACGTCAATGAGCAGCATTCGCTGCTCATTCCACCCTTGAATGTTTAATTAAATATCTTTGAGAAAATTATGTCTATCGGCATCAAGCATGTTGGTATCCTTGCGACTGCTATTCTGACGGGTTGTGCGGGTATGCAGGGAAAGGTACAAACTGATCCGACGCTTCATACGGTGAGCAGTGCTGATTATAAGTCCAGCAAGAAGCCTATTGAATTACCGCAGAATTACTCTACAAAAAACTATAAGCGTCTGGTTGTTGCTGTTAATTTTTTCCCAAATCAGGATGTCGGTAGCTACAAGAATCTTCCCATAGAGACTGTTTCCACAATGATGGAGACAGATATCAGCAAGTTGAAGCGTTTCACTATTGTGTCCCGTCATCTGGGGCAGAAAGGAAAAGCCGCTGAGAAACGTTTTCAGGATATGGGCACCACTGATGCCAGCAGTAGAATGCGTTTTGGCAAAGGCATGAATGCAGACTACGGTCTGGTTGCTGGTGTCTCTGCTGTGAAGGAAGAGTATGATCGTATTGATCACAATGAAGTCCTTTATGTTATACGCGTTGATTACCAGCTGATTGATTTTGAAACGGATGAAATCGTCGAAGCAGACACGGCTGAAGGGCGTGCGATCCGGAAAATATTCCGCTTGCCCAGTGGCAAGGTGATTGGTGGATTCGATCAATCACAAGAGGCTGATGCTCTCAATCAGGCTTCCATTAATGCCCTCAAAATTATCGCCAACAAGATAGGCAATAAATTGCCTGTTGGTGGTCAGTTAACGGGCTTTAAAGGCAATCGCTTCCAGATCGACAAAGGTTATGACAATGGTTTCATGGGCAAGCAGATCGTAACCCTGTACATGTCTGATATGGGTATTGATCTTCCCCTGGCTGTCGGCGAAGTCACTCCTGGTGCTGCCCAGTCTCCCGGAAAAATTATTCGCTGGTCCAATGATCCAGACGTTAAGGACATCATTGCTGATATAAAAGCTGATCCTCTGTTCTTCAAGAAGAATGAGATGTTCGCCGTCTCTAATGGTATGCCACTGCCTCCTGAGTGGGACAAGAACTACAAAGACTGAAGCAGGTTTAAAAAGCATGCGTTCCAGAGCCAACATCCTCACTTCTCTGGTGATGATATGTGCACTGTTCGGCACTTATGGGGTAGCAGCACATGCTGCTACCCTGAAGGACGCCCACACAGTGTATTTCAACCAATATGAGACAAGTCCGGCCGGGATTATTGTGGATTCCGGGATCGTGTTTTCCACGGTTATTCTTCCGTACAGTCAGAATGCTTCCAAAAGGTCTGTCCGAACCAAGGCGATGCTGGCGGCAGGCAAACAGCTGATTGAGCATTATGCCTTGCCGTCTCAACAATCGTCTACGGGAAGTAAATCCCTTGACCAGGCGTTGCTCAGACAGCGGGATATCCGGCTTAACAAGCTTCCTTCCCGGGTGCTGGTAAACCGTCAGGAAGGCGACCAATATCGCTATGTTTTGGCGGTTGAAGAGTCCCATGTTAAAAAAATTTTAAGTGGGCAGATTGATAAATCTGTATCAGCCAGTGATGTGATAACCGTTCTGCAACAAATGGATATGGGAGCACATTACAGTTACCTGAGTCAGGTATTGTCTGAGCTGGGGTTACCCGAGATTGCACTCCAGTGGCAAAAAAAAGAGTTGGCTAAGGAAATTAACCTTACCAACTATTACCAGCCGTCAAGGATTCCTTTTCACGAAAGAAAGAAAGTTCAGGAGTTGTTGGCTGACGCCACTCCCGGACTGGATTGGTTATATGATCTGCCGGCCAGTCCCATTGTGATTGAGTACCATCTGAAGCATAACGACCTGTCGGCTGCTGAGGTACTGGCATTTGAAAGCATAATGTTGCCTGCTCTGGAGTCACAGACTTATCAGCAGGCTCAAAAAAAATGGAGCCAGGGAGAACTCAACTACCTGCCCACTTTGTCCAGAGAACAAAGCCTGGAATCGCCGTATAAGGCAGTGCAGCGTTTTCCCGGACACATCTGGTTTGGTCTGACTTTCAGTGATCAGCCAACCCCGGCTTTTGTTAAAGCGAAAGCTCTGTTCGAGCGGGGGGTTGAACTGGATAAGATCATCACGTTGCTCAAAGAAGGTATAAACCTGTCACCCAGACATAGCGAAAGCTGGCAGTATCTTGGTGCGGCTTTTATAGCCAAAGAGCAATGGCAGGAAGCGGCCGTTGCTTATCTGCAATGGATCGTTTTACAGCCGGACAATATCGAGGCTGTGTCTCGTTTCGCAGAATCACTTTACAGAATGGGGTTAAAAAATGAGTCTGCTCGTTTTATTCCCTATCTGCGGTTTTATTCCGATACAAATACTTTTGCTAAAAACTCTCTTCAACTCATAGAGAAAAAATAATGCGATCTCTTTTTAAAGTGACCTTGCTGGCTCTGGCCGTATCCTCTGCTGCCCATGCTGTTGAATTCAAGCCAGGAGACACTGTACCTTCTGCCGGCGCTGTTGTTCAGCAAGTCAGCGCCAATGATCCTGCTATTGCTGTGGTAACCCAGCTTCAGGCTGCATCTGCTGCATCTGCTTTGGAAAAAGATGCGAAAGATCTGGCAGATGAGTTTCTGGCCAGAGGTGGAGTCACAGAGGGATGGAACACCGATAAGAAAATTTATGTAGCGGTTTCTGAAGCGATCTTCGATTCTGAAGACCCTTCCTATGATGACAGCTTTATTATCAAGCGTTCATTGAAGTCTATGGAAGCGGCACTGGATGCCAAAAGAACGATTATTGAATACATTCACACGGATATGTCCGCTTCCGACAGGGTCAGCACGCCAGGAACGGATTTAAACACAGAATTTAAGGACAAGCTCGACCAGCTTGAGAGAAAGGCTGAATCCCAAAGAAAGCAAATTGCCAAGTTGATGGAAACCATGGACGCTCAGGAAGCAGAGATGCTGCATGGAGTGACTTTTGGTGACCGTGCCAACGCCCTGATGGATGCAGCGATCAAAAAAATTGATGCCGGGTTTAACTCTGGCGCCATCGCTGCTGAGAAAAAAGTCAGTTTTGATCGGGCCAAAAACAATTATCAGTCAGCCATGACTGATCATGAAACCACCATGAATGAGCTTAATGCTCTGGCGGGAAGTGTCACAGGTGAATCCTACAGCATGGTTGAAGCTGTGGCTAAAATGCCGCTGTTTGGTGCAGTGACTACCGCTCAATTTGAATCCTGGGATCCCGATCGCCAACAATATAAAGTGGCCATGATCACTATCTGGTCTCCGAAGCAGGAAGAGATGGTGAGAGCCATGATTACAGGTGAGGCTAAAACCGCACCTCAGGGACGGCAGAGTCTGATTGAGTATCTCAACGGTCAGGACTGGTCCACTGCGACCGGTGGTCGTAAGTTTCGTGATAACCAGGGCAACTTCTATATTCTTGGTGTTGCGGCCAGCCCTGTTGGTAGCAGCTCCTCTTCTGAGCGCAAGGCTCGTGGTGTTGCCGAACTGATGGCAAGAAAAGAGGTGGCTACAGCGCTGTATGCGGACGTCGCCTCCCAGCAGAAAGCTGAGCAGGCTATGGCAACCATGAGTGGTGGTGCCGGTAAGGATGTCAGCGTTGCTGCGGAAAGTTTTTCCAGTGAACTGGCTCAGAGTATTGAAAACCGCGCCGTTCAGGGTCTGTCCCGACGTTTCGGCAGGCGTGTGACTCACCCGATCTCTGGTCAGGATATTTACGTCAGCATCTACTCAATTGATGCAGGCAGTATTGCCAACGCCAAGATTATGAAAGCCAGCCAATACCAGACCAAAGCGCTTGATGTGCAATCTCAGCAGGAGATAAAAGGCGCACAGGCAGGTTACGAGCAGGCTATTCAGAAGACAGAGAATAACCGTACAGCGTTTAATAATGCCAAAGTCGCAGCAGCAGACAGCGTTCAGGTTTCCACTGCGCCAGAAAAATCTCGTCCGGTACAGCAGCAAGCACCTGCAAAAACAAATCAATCCGGTGCCGGTTCCTACTCTGGTGGTGGTAATGCAGATGCCTCTGACGCCTTTGGCTGGTAAGGGATAAAACGATCTATGAAACGTTGGATATTGATAGTGGCAACACTGTTCGTGTTGCCGACTTTTGCCAGCGCTTCTCTTGATGCAACCGTCAACATGATGCTGGCCAATGGCCAGCAGATGGAGATGCATAACGACAAGACCCTCGGGCGTACCGTGATCGCTATCGGTCTTGGTATGCATCGTAAGGCCAATGTCGCTCAAGAGATGGCCCGGCAAGATGCCATGAAGTCCCTGACCGCTTTCCTCAAAGGTGAGCGTGTCTCCTCCGTTGAGAGAGCGAGCCAGAGCTGGAAAGGCGATGTTGCAATGCAGGATTATTACTCTGCGATCACAACCAACGTCCAGGGTAGCCTGAAAGCGGCCTGGAACTTCAAGGCTGGAGAGCATGAGGGGATGACCTACAGCGTTATGGTTATTTCCGAGCGTAGCAAAGACTTCTCTGATGTCCTGAATAAACGGGGAGGCACCATTGAGGCCAGGGGTATTGCTTCCCTATCCTCCGGTGTTGAATCGGCCCGTGCAACCGCTTTGAACAATGCCTTGCGCAGCGCGGTTGAACAATATGGCGGTGTGCAGATGGCGGCAAAAACCACCATCGAAAATGCTGAGTCTTATCGGGCCAAGCTCTCATCGGTTTCATCCGGACATGTCAGTCGCTACAAGGTGACTGACGAGTACCAGAGAGGTGGCAACTACTATGTGATCATTGCGGCAGAAGTAAGCGACACACCTCCTGACGGCAAGAAGACGATCGCCGCCATTCAGGAAAATATGGGCCGCCCGTCTTTCGCAATAAAAACCGATAATGCGGAAGTCTCACGGCTGCTTCGAGAGCTGCTTGCAGCCAGTAACTTTGAGGTGGCATCCTCACCCCAAAGTGCCCGATACCTGATCAATGCCTCTGTCAGTAAATATGAATACAAGGCGATGGCGGGTATGACCGGGTTGCAGACGACCATTAAAGTGCGTATCAGCGACCGTTTCGGCAAGGATGACTTGATCAATATTTCTACTGATCCAAACGAGAGTGTAGAAATTTCTGATTCCAGCACTTTGCGGGAGCAAAACTCCCTTAAGTACGCGATGGAAGATCTGCAGCCAAAGCTGGTTGGTGCCATTCAAAAACAGTTTGTTAATCAGTTTAATAACGGTGCCAAAATAGCGGTTTCGCTGAAAAACTTTGATCGTATGAGAGATGTTGACGAGTTGAAAGCCTGTCTGGAAAGCCTGCCTTTAACCAAGTCTGTCAGCGTTCAGCCGATTCAGAACCGCACCGCTCGTTATGATGTGATCTACCTGGGAGATCCGGCCAGTTTGCAGTTGGATGTGCTGAAGAAGTCACGCTCTTTCAGGTTGCGGGGACTGAGAGCACGTAGTTCTGACTCAGGAGCTGTGGTTTTGTCATTTTAAACGGATGACAATGACAATCTAAACTCCCTGCCCCCTGCCGGAGTACACTCCGGCAGGGGGCACTTTTATCATTCTGAAAAACCAGTACCGACGAATCAGCACTTTCGGCAGATGCGTGACAACATGAGTAAAGGTATCTCCAGTGCGAGTTCGACAGCGAAAGAGTCGTTGCCTGTCATTTATGCGACGAAGTAAATTTATTATAAGGAGGCAGCAGGTAACGGGGATGATACATCCACAGAGGTATTGTTCATCAAGCTTTTTGTAAATTTCTCCAGAACTGCGTCGATCTTATTTAATTCACCTTTCATCTTGTCTGGACCGGTTTTTTTTAGCTCATCACGTAGTTTTAGCAGGTGTATAAAGTGCCATCTTGAATTTTTTTTTGAATAAGCTGTCTTCACAATTTTTTTAATAGTTGTTTGTGCAATCTCGCTCTTATTCATTCGAAGTGCGCAGACAAGCATCGTTAGATGCAGTGAACTCATTTTATTGAGATCCGTTATCGAATCAGAGAGTTTTAATGCAATTTTTTCCAGAGAAGGGTCAGGGTCAGGAGTATGGCGTATTGCGTATTGCGTATTGCGTATTGCGTATTGCGTATTGCGTAGCCAATGATGGCCAATGATGATTCTTTCCATGTTCCAATAGTTCGCATGGTGAGGTTTTTTGCAATGGCTGTTAGCCCATGGTTTGTTAAAGCCTTGCCTGCCCACCCTTCGTTTGTCAGTTTTTTGTTTAAAATTTGAACGCTCTCGGGCAAATAAAGATCACAGGCTAAAAAGACCAGATCATTTTCAGTGAGTGAGTTTAAATTGTGATCTGCGATTTTCTTATCCAGAGCATTTAATTTGTCGATCCATTTTTTTTCATGGCTTTTCGGAAAATGTTGCGCAAGTCCCTTGTAGAGAGAGCCATGGGCCAGAGGATTTTGATCAGTTACATAAGAAAGGGGACCCTGTGATTGTTGGTGCGTTGAGCGTCGATTGGATGGGGTTCGACAGAGGTAGTATTATTGACCCTTTGTTGGGTGGGTTTTGGTTGAAAAAGATAGACATAGCCTCCCATACCTTTTCCTCCCACAGACATCACTGCCATGGATCAAAATGAAAAAAGCAGACCAATGACGAGTGTAATAGAGGGCAATTGGAGCAAGGACGGTTTCTGGAGCATAGATTGATTACCTATCTGCTGGCGAGTGGGCACCTGTGCTTTTTGACACGAGTGCCTTTCATTGGGAGCTATGGCATCTGGCTGGTCACTAGGCGGGAGCTGTTGTTTTTTTAAGGGCGATACTCACAATTTTGTGTGTCTGCAAATTCAGCTTCCATCGGGAATACTGCTGGCAGTACTCAATCGCAGATCGAGTATTCTGATCATTATAGAGTGGATCACGGTCACTCCTGCGGGGATCAACCATTGGACTGAGGTAAGTCATGTTGTGCCTGAATCTGAAGGAAACACTCGGGCATGGCGTAAGGTTACCTCGACCTCGGCTTTCGACCCATAGGGGAAACCGGCATTATCTGCACAATAAACCACCGTCAGCCAAGGTATCAACTGGTTGATTTCATCAAAAACTGTAAGACCACCGGCTCTGGAGTCCAGAATCACAAGCTTCAACAGCAGCCACCCCCGGCCGAGCTGCTATCCCCTAATCCGGGGTCGCAATCAAAAGGGCCATAATGAACATCCCGGTTGCCATGGACGGTAAAATGGCAGCCATACCGGGTATCCTGCACCATGGCGGCAGTATTGCCACACACCAGCATCGGTTTACCACGGATAAACCGGTGGTGATCGTCCAGTTGGAAGTCGTGGGGGTGTTCCCGCATGGTGCCTTTGTAGACCGCCACCTGTCCATAGTCTTCGCAGATGTCTTCAAGATTTTTCAGTTTAAAAGCCCGCACCGTCAGGGAGTGAAAACGGATTCCGCCTATTTGCTTTTCTAGCTCGGGGTTGGCAATGGTTATTGGGCTGGCGGATAATAACCGGTAGTCTGGGCAGCCCAGTTTATTTAATAGACGTCGGAAATCTTCAATATACAGGGCGCCACTCAGACACTCGCCCAGCAGTACCGGGTCATCCCTCAGGATTCCGGGTATCCGCTGACTGGCAAACACATCGGAAAACAGCAGTTCGCCACCGGGTTTCAGTACCCGGAAGATCTCTTTGAAGACATCTTCCTTGCGGGGAGACAGGTTAATAACGCAGTTTGAAATCACCACATCAATGGATTCATCTTCTATCCCCAGGGATTGCAGGTTTTCAATATAACCGGTTCTGAAATCCACATTTGGTTGCCCATGGTAGCTAAAATTTTTCATTATTGAGGGCTGATGTTTCCTGGCAACGGATAGCTGTTCATCAGTCATATCAACACCGATAACAAAACCATTTTCACCCACCAGGCTGGAAAGGATATAAGTATCCCTGCCGGTACCGCAGCCAAGGTCAAGCACCGTACATCCCTCCACTGTCGTTGGAATGGGTGAGCCGCAACCATAAAAACGGTCAAGAATTTCCGGATCTATCTGTTTGAGAATTTCCAGGACTGAAGCAGGTGCCATGCCCGGATTGGAGCAGCAGGCATTGGTTTTAAGATCTTTCGTTCCGGTAAGTGTACGACCATAGTATTCTTTAAGTGCTTCGTGCTCATTGGATTGTATTTTCATTGTGGTTACCTTTTTGGGTTGTGAAAATGCCGCATTTTGTCGTCAGGAGGCGTTGGGCGCATTACTGGCTCATGGCTGTTTATATAGCTCACGGCTGTTTATGTCGCTCATGGCTGTTTTTCGCTCATGGCTGTTTTTGAGTATGCACTGTCAACTTTGCAACCCTTTGCGGCAGTGTTGTTCACCAACGGTTCAATAATGTTCTTGAAACTTAAAGCCGCCAGAACTCCTCCCGCAATAGGGCCGGCAACGTAGACGGTGATAAAACCGAAGTGATTGTCAGGAAATGCAGCGCCCGACCAGCCACAGAGCGCGGCAAGAATACGGGGCGACAGATCCCTTGCCGGGTTGAGTCCTGCCTGGGTCAGCGGGGCGATAACTGAGATGATCGCCGCAACGGTCAGACCTATGAATAAGGGCGCCAGATTTTGATCAGGTCGTCCAGAGTTACAGCTTTCGGTAAGGGCAAGGATCATGAAGACCAGGGCAAAGGTGCCGATGCACTCGGCAAAAAACGCATTGGTCGTGGAAACGGAGGCGATGTGTCCGGCCATTGGGTTTGGGTAATATTCACCAAAGATCATCGCGCTGGCTATGGACGACTGCGTGCCCCGAACAATCTCATGGGTTAATTCATACTGCATGATGGAGCTGGAAAACAGCAGATAAAGCAGTCCCGCCGCAACGAAAGCACCGAAAAACTGGGCCAAAAGATAACAGGGAAGCATTGCTCCGGGCATTCGGCCAGTGATCACCATGGCAATACTCACCGCAGGGTTGAGATGGGCACAGGAAAGCTGCCGGGAAGCATAGATAGCCAGCGTTACTCCCAGTCCCCATACCATGGCAACCTGGTAAAGTCCGGCATGGGCAGAAAATAAAACCGTCACGGCCACTGAGCCGCAGCCAAATAAAACAATGATAAACGTGCCGATAAATTCGCCGGTAAAGTCTTTCAGGTAACGCATTCCGATCATCCTCTTCGTTCGTTATTTCTGCCAGGTTGACACTTTGGTAAACAGATAGAGCATTTCTGAACCAATCTGGCGAACTCTCTCATCGTAGTGGCTGTCCGCTTCCCGGGTGTTATCAGTCTCCTTTGGATCAACCCAGGGCAAGGCAATACGGGACGAGGCACCGGCAATGGCCGGGCAGGTGTTGTTGGCATGATGACAGGCCATAATGGCTACGAATCCCTTCTCTGGATTCGGGGGATCATCATACTTCTTGGAAAATACCGTCATGGCGGGTTTCTGGTTGGAAAAGCTTACCTGGTACCTGGGATTCTCAGGCAACGGTTGAGTGGACGACGAAAGCATTTTAATGCCGAATCCGGCGCGCTGAAGTGCTGCTACGGCACGGTGGTGAAAGGATGATACCTCGGTGCCGCCGGAGTAGGTTGACACCCCGGTGACGCCACAAAAGGCCGCTGCCGTTGCGGCCCATATCTGCCCCATATGGCTGCGCCGGGAGTTATGGGTACAAATAAATAACAGTTTTACTGTCTGCCCGGCCGCTCGTTGAGTACTGATGACGCCCGCCAGGTGATTGAGTTTTTCCCGGCGTTGTTCTGAGATGGTGGCGAAATTGCCGAGCAGATCGTGTATGGTTTTGTCCAGTGGCCCATGGAACGACAGATCCCCGACCAGAGGTTGGTGGTCTGGATTCGGTTGTTTGGATGGCTGGTAGAATCCGTTAGTTATCGTGTCAGCTGTAGCCACTGAACCGGTGCCGTTTATTTCAGTACACACTGGGGCATTGCTCCGTGTGTGCTCAGTCACAAAAGCTGGCCTGCAGCCATTCCGGTCTGCGTCAGCTGCCACTGCCGGTATTGCATGCCCTGCTATTAACAACATGACCAGCTGAATTACCGGCAGGAAAAGGTAGCGAACGATCGTGTTTGGTGAGTACATCGCAAATGATGGCATTACAAATATTTATGACCGTTACTTCGGTCACCCTCCACCATGAAAATGATGCTCTGTCACAATTGATTGTGGCAGAGCCTGACCGTGGTCGTTTTTTTGCCGTGGCTGTAAGACTCTGAACACAAATTGCTGCGAACGCTTGGAGCATAGACGATACAAACCATTGTGAAAAACTGAGCAGGCCTTGATGTTCATCAAATGATGGTCATGGTGGCTATTCGCAAGCAGTCTCCCGAAGGAGATATTCAAACCATTACCTGGGAGCTCGGTACGTTCGATAAATATTGGGAGCTAATGTGTCAGCTCTGGCAACAGTGAGTTTCACGACAAGTGGTTAGAGCTAGCCAAAAGCACCAGTATTGATCCACTAAAACGCTTCGCAAAAGGGTTATGCAGGGCGAGACAAGGCTTATTATAATACCGGCAGCGTCGTGTAATTGGTGCGAAGGTCAAAGCATTGAGTGCATTGAATTGAGTACATTGAATAGTGTGAGCAAATGGATTGGCTATAAAGCTTGTGATTATAACGATCTGAGTATCTGTATCTGAAAATAAGGCAGGAATCTCTAAAATGATCAGCCAACCTGCGAAAGCTCTATAAATATAATGGCGGTAATAATACCCAGCGCGCGGGTGCCGGGTTGAGCCATTTTCAAACCAGTCGGCCCCTGACACAAAAGGCTAATCGCGCAAAGATCATTCCGGCGGGGCCATTGCTGCGTGAAAGTGTCCGAGGTGTTGAGCTATCAAACCATAAAAAAAGGCAGCCCCCGAGGGGACTGCCTTTTATCTCACCCGAAGGTGAAGAAGCAATTAAGGCGGATGCCTTAGATTACTTCGATGTCTTCAGCCTGAGGACCTTTCTGGCCCTGAGTCACAACGAAACGAACCTGCTGGCCTTCGGCCAGGGAACGGAAACCGTCGCTTTTGATCTGACGGAAGTGAGCAAACACGTCAGGACCGTTTTCCTGAGCGATGAAGCCAAAACCTTTCTCGTCGTTAAACCACTTTACAGTACCGGTAGTAGTAGACATGTTGTCATCCTAATTAATCAAAAATAATTGTGCCCTGCAGGCAAGGCGGTTGAGCAAAAAGAGACGCTATTATTTATGAAGAACAGGACGAGTGACTACCACCCGGCACATCAAATCTTTGCATAAACTCAAAACACACTTTTAACGTGTCGCTACTATAGAGCAGCGAACCTTTTTGATCGACGCGTAGTTTACGCAGATTATGAGAAAAATGCTCTATGGAAGATGATATTTTTTGTTAAAAACGCCGTTCTTTCTTCATGTTTTGCAATTTTTTTCATTTCTGTGCCTAATAATCCCAAAATCCTATGGGTTCCCTCCCACAAATGGTGTCATTAAAGATCAATACACCATCAGTTCTCCCTCTCCCGGAAGGCCCAAAAAACCACCCGTACATGATATATGCAGGGCGGTTTTTTATGGTTCAACGATACTTTATCGGTTAACTACGCTTTTCCAGGGGAACAAAATCCCGCTGGGTCGGCCCGGTATAGAGCTGCCGTGGACGACCGATACGGTAACTGCCACTGATCATCTCATGCCAGTGGGCAATCCAGCCTGGCGTGCGACCCGTCGCAAAGATAACGGTGAACATCTCAACCGGAATGCCCAAAGCCTTCAGGATAATACCGGAGTAGAAGTCCACATTGGGATAGAGCTTACGCTCAATAAAGTACTCATCTTCCAGGGCAATCTGCTCAAGGCGTTTTGCGATCCGAAGCTGAGGGTCATTGATGTCCAGCTCTGCCAGAACTTCATCGCAGGTCTGCTTCATGACCCGGGCACGGGGGTCAAAGTTTTTATAAACCCGGTGACCGAAGCCCATCAGTCGGAACGGATCATCTTTGTCCTTGGCTTTGGCAACGAACTCATCGATATGTGATTCATCACCGATCTCATCCAGCATTTTCAGAACGGCTTCATTGGCACCACCATGGGCAGGTCCCCACAGCGCAGCAATGCCGGCAGCGATACAGGCAAACGGGTTGGCACCGCTGGAGCCGGTCAGACGAACGGTGGATGTTGAGGCGTTTTGTTCATGGTCGGCATGGAGCAGGAATATCTTATCCATAGCCTGTGCCAGTATGGGATTGACCTTGTATTCCTCACAGGGGGTGGCAAACATCATGTGCAGGAAGTTGCCGCCGTAAGTCAGGTCGTTGCGGGGATACATGAACGGTTGACCTATGGAGTGCTTGTAGGCCATGGCCGCCAGAGTGGGCATTTTTGATATGAGACGATGGGCTGTTATCTGGCGGTGTTGCTCATTGGTGATATCAAGAGAGTCGTGATAGAAAGACGATAATGCTCCAACCAATCCGCACATGATCGCCATGGGGTGAGCATCCCGGCGAAATCCTTTGAGGAACTCCACCATCTGCTCATGCACCATGGTGTGCTTCATAATCATGCCGCTGAACCGGTCTTTCTCTTGTTTGTCCGGAAGGTTTCCGTAAAGAAGCAGATAACAGACCTCGAGAAAATCCGAGTGCTCAGCCAACTGTTCTATAGGGTAACCCCGATGAAGAAGAACGCCCTTATCGCCATCAATAAAGGTTATTTTGGACTCACAGGCCGCCGTAGATACAAACCCAGGGTCGTAGGTAAATACCCCTTCGGCGGTCAGTTTTCGTACGTCTATGACGTCGGGTCCAAGCGTCCCGCTGTAAACTGGTAGCTCCACAGAGTTTTTACTACCTTCGATGGTCAGCCGCGCAAGTTTTTCAGCCATGGGCCCCTCCTGCTGGTACTGTCTGGTTGTGTATTGTTTGTTAGTATTTTTCTATTTCGTCAGGCTGGGCGTCGGGAAGCGAAAAGTCTCAAAACGAGACTGTTGCCGACCTTCCATCCGTTGTCGGTACACAGAGCAGACCCAACTATAGAGAGAGAGCCCCATTTTTGTCAAATAGCTGTTTTTTTAGCAGTTTTGCCTGATTTTGTAGTTAGAGAGCGTTGTTCGTCACACTCTGACTTACAGTGCTAGATTCATAGTGCTAGATTCATAGTGCTATCTGGTGATTATGGACAAACATCACCCAACAACATAGTGGTTTATTATTACGCAACACTTGTCGTATTAGTGGTTATACGTATTGCGCATGAGGGATTGCTTTGCCTGCACTTCGTTGTAATCAAATGGGTAAGTGAATATACTTTGTGGCGAGGTTTGGGGTGAGGGGCCGCATTTTATATTGTGGCTGTTATGTTGTGGTTGTTTTTGTGAATGGCATATTTTTATAAATAAAAAATGTCTCGTCACAGACTTCCCGGATTTTCCTTCACTACGTGAATAATTATTTTAAAAGCTGCCAAAAACCCGTTTTGGCTGTGGGGTGTCGGACTGTGAACAACAAGAGACCCGTCAATCTCGACCTGACGACCATAAGGTTGCCTTTGCCTGCGTACACATCCATTTTGCACCGTATCTCCGGTGTGATTCTGTTCGTTGGTATTGCTTTTCTCCTCTACGGGTTGAACCTGTCTCTCTCTTCTGCGCAGGGCTTTCAGCAGTTCATTGATTGCCTGCAGGCTCCGTTGGCCAAATTTGTTACCTGGGGGCTGTTAACCGCACTGGGATACCATTTTGTTGCCGGAATAAAGCATCTGGCTATGGATGCCGGCATCGCTGAAGGGAAAGAGTCTGGAAAGATCGCTGCCTGGATAACTCTGATTCTGGCCGTGGCTCTGAGTATTCTCGCGGGGGTTTGGGTATGGTAACCAATATAACAAGTCTATCGCGCACTGGTCTTCGTGATTGGTTGGTGCAGCGTGTTTCAGCGGTGGTTCTGGCGGTTTATACCGTGTTTATAGTCGGCTGGCTGCTTTATACAGAGACGCTCAGTTTCGAGCTCTGGCACGCGCTGTTTGAACAAACCTGGATGCGTATTTTTTCCCTGATGGCTCTCGTCTCGCTGGTGAGCCATGCCTGGATAGGGATGTGGACTATCTTCGGGGATTATCTTAATGAACGGGCGCTGGGTAAAAAGGCGCTGACGGTTCGTTTTCTGTCTCAGGCACTATGTGGCATTGTTCTGTTTGTTTACATCGCCTGGGGTGTTCAGATTCTTTGGGGGCTTTAAGGGATGTCGAAGATTCGTACGCTGACGTTTGATGCCATCGTGATTGGTGGCGGTGGTGCCGGTTTGCGCGCAGCCCTGCAACTGACCGAGTCAGGTGTAAGTGCCGCCTGTATCTCGAAAGTTTTTCCGACCCGTTCGCACACGGTCTCCGCCCAGGGGGGGATCACCTGTGCCATTGCCAGCGTGGATCCGGATGATGACTGGCGCTGGCATATGTATGACACCGTTAAGGGTTCTGATTATATCGGTGATCAGGATGCCATCGAGTATATGTGTTCCGTCGGCCCGCAGGCGGTCTTTGAGCTGGACCATATGGGCTTGCCCTTTTCGCGTACAGAAGAGGGGCGTATCTATCAGCGGCCCTTTGGCGGACAGTCAAAGAACTTCGGCAAGGGTGGTCAGGCCGCTCGCACCTGTGCGGCCGCTGACCGGACCGGTCATGCTCTGCTGCATACGCTGCATCAGGCCAATATCAAAAGCGGCACTACTTTCCTGAATGAATGGTACGCGGTTGATCTGGTCAAAAATGCCAATGGTCAGGTGGCCGGGGTGATTGCCATCGACATCGAATCCGGCGAAGTGGCTTACGTCAAGGCCAAAGCGACCGTGCTGGCGACCGGTGGTGCCGGCCGCATCTACGCTTCGACCACCAACGCCCTGATCAATACCGGCGATGGCGTCGGTATGGCTCTGCGCGCCGGGTACATGGTGCAGGATATGGAGATGTGGCAGTTCCATCCCACCGGCATCTATGGCGCCGGTACACTGGTGACTGAGGGCTGTCGTGGTGAAGGTGGCTTCCTGATTAACGGTGAAGGTGAGCGCTTTATGGAGCGTTACGCCCCCAATGCCAAGGATCTCGCCGGACGTGATGTGGTAGCCCGTTCGATGATTCTGGAGATTATGGAAGGTCGTGGGGCTGGCCCGAACAAGGATCACGTCCTGCTGAAGCTGGATCATCTGGGTGAGGCCGAGCTACACGCCAAACTCCCCGGCATCTGTGAACTCGCCAAAACCTTCGCCCATGCTGATCCTGTTAAAGAGCCGATTCCGGTGGTGCCGACCTGTCACTACATGATGGGAGGGATTCCCACCAATATTGGCGGTCAGGCCCTGATGCAAAATGCTCAAGGCGAAGATCAAATTATTGAAGGTCTCTACGCGTGTGGCGAAGCCGCCTGTGTCTCGGTGCATGGTGCTAACCGTCTGGGTGGAAACTCTTTGCTGGATCTCGTTGTCTTTGGCAGGGCAGCCGGGTTACAGATCAAAAAGAGTCTGGAAGAGGGCTTTGATGCCATCGATGCCAACGACGCCGATATTGAAGCGGCCATGGTGCGCCTCAACCGCCTGAATGAATCCAGCGCCGGCGAAAAAGTGGCGGATGTTCGCCGTGATCTGCAGAACATCATGCAGTTGAATTTTGGCGTGTTCCGTCAGGAAGACAATATGATGAAGGGCCTTGAGGCGCTGGATGCCCTGAAAGGTCGTCTTGCCAATCTCCATCTTGAAGACAAGAGCAATATCTTCAACACCGCCCGCATCGAAGCGCTGGAGCTGGAGAATCTGTTCGAAGTGGCGTACGCCACAGCGGTATCTGCGCTTGAGCGTAAGGAGTCTCGTGGGGCCCATGCCCGTAACGACTATCAGGAACGGGATGATGAGAACTGGCTCAAGCACTCACTCTACTTCCCTGTCGATAAACGGATTGGCAGGCGGAAAGTGAACTTTACGCCTAAAACTATGGAAGCGTTCCCACCGCAGACGCGGACATACTAGACTGGCCTAAATCGCCAAATCATAAAGGGCCGGGAAGGAGAAACATGATGAGCTTGCAGGTGAGCGTTTACCGCTACAACCCCGAACAGGATTCTGTTCCCCATATGCAGGACTTCACGGTGGAAGTGCCTGAGGGCAAGGATCTTATGGTTCTCGATGTCCTGGCTCTGATCAAGGAACAGGATGACAGCTTTGTCTACCGCCGTTCTTGCCGCGAAGGGGTGTGTGGTTCTGATGGCATGAATATAGGTGGCACCAACGGACTGGCCTGCATTACCCCCCTTTCGGAGGCGGTACGCAAGGAGAAACTGGTCTTGCGACCTCTGCCGGGATTGCCGGTGATTCGTGATTTAGTTGTGGATATGTCCTTGTTCTACAAGCAGTATGAAAAGGTACGTCCCTATCTGATCAACGATACGCCACCGCCAGCGACCGAGCGGCTGCAGAGTCCTGAAGAGCGTGCCAAACTGGATGGACTCTACGAGTGTGTCCTGTGCGCCTGTTGTTCCACAGCCTGTCCGTCGTTCTGGTGGAATCCGGATAAGTTTGTAGGTCCGGCTGGTCTGCTACAGTCATACCGCTTTCTGGCTGACAGTCGTGACACCGCCACCGAGGAGCGTTTGTCCGATCTGGAAGATCCCTTCAGTGTCTTTCGCTGCCGAGGCATCATGAATTGTGTCGATGTCTGTCCCAAGGGCTTGAATCCTACCCAGGCCATTGGTCATATACGGAAGATGCTGTTGGAAAAGGGCTCCTGATTGTAGCCGTGTGCTGTATCCGCAGAGTTTATTGGCGAACGTAAATAAAAATTACAAAGAGGAACATGAGGACAGGTGATTTGCTCGAATAGACCAGCCTATAATTGGCAGCGAATAATTAAGTAGCGAATTATTTGTTCTTCCCGCATGACACTTTGTGTACCGTATAAGTTGTGTACCGTATAAGTTGTGTACCGCGTAAGTTGCGTACTGCGTGAGTATTGTGCGGATTTGTTCCGACCGAGGCAGTGGCGCACATAAGCGTTATGGCACTGCCAAAGGATTTAATCAACTGGGCCCTCCGGATGTTGACCGGGCTTTTTTGCGGGATGGTCAGCCATCTCCTGCGTGAAGTGCGCCACGTTTTGTATGGGGTGGAAAGTAATAATGCACGATAGTGTCATGCAGCGTATGTGGCAAACGGGCCATATCTCCGGAGGAAATGCCGCCTATGTGGAGGAGATGTATGAGCGCTATCTACGCGAACCCGGCTCTGTGCCCGATCAGTGGCAAGACTATTTCGCCAGTCTGCCCCCGGTGGCGGGTGCCGGTGTTCAGGATGTTCCCCACTCCACCGTCCGTGAAAACTTTCTCCACCTTGCCCGTAGCCGCCATCGGGCGCAACCGGTAGCGGCGAGTGCCGTCAGCAGTGAGTATGAGAAAAAACAGGTTCTGGTCTTACGACTGATTAATGCCTACCGGGTACGCGGACACCAGAAGGCGATGCTGGATCCACTGGGGCTGATGCGCCGTGAAGATATTCCCGATCTCAAGCTTGAGCACCACGGCTTGAGTGAAGCCGATACCGATACCCTCTTCCAGACCGGCTCACTCTTTCTCGGCAAAGACGATAAGACCCTGGGTGAAATTCGACAGGCCATGGAGTCCACCTATTGTGGCTCTATTGGTGCCGAATTTATGCATATCGTCAACACCGAGGAGCGGCTCT
Source organism: uncultured Oceanospirillales bacterium (assembly GCA_947040555.1). Lineage (GTDB taxonomy): Bacteria > Pseudomonadota > Gammaproteobacteria > Pseudomonadales > Endozoicomonadaceae > Sansalvadorimonas. The sequence continues at coordinate 22,194 of CAMRBW010000026.1, forward strand.
GGTTTCAGCAGCGTCTGGAGAGCGTGCGCGGCCGACCCGATATGGGCACCGAGGCGCGCATGCATCTGCTGGAGCGTCTGACAGCGGCAGAAGGGCTGGAAAAATATCTCGGTGCGCGCTACCCGGGCACCAAGCGTTTTGGCCTTGAAGGGGGCGAATCCCTGATCCCGATGCTGGACGAGATGATCCAGCGTAATGGTGCCAGCGCGGTCAAAGAGATTGTGATTGGCATGGCCCACCGGGGGCGTCTGAATGTACTGGTCAATATTCTTGGCAAAAGCCCGGCCGATCTGTTCGATGAATTTGAGGGCAAGATCCATCTGCATTCGGCGGAAGGGTCCGGCGATGTGAAATACCACCAGGGCTTCTCTTCCAATGTGATGACCCCCGGCGGAGAAGTGCATCTGGCCCTGGCCTTTAACCCCTCCCATCTGGAGATTGTCAGCCCTGTGGTTGAGGGTTCCGTACGCGCCCGTCAGGATCGTCGCAATGATGGTGAGCGCCGGAAGGTGTTATCAATCGCCATTCACGGTGATGCGGCTTTTGCCGGTCAGGGGGTAGTGATGGAGACCTTCCAGCTCTCCCAGACCCGTGCCTATGGCATCGGCGGCACCATTCACATCGTCATCAACAATCAGGTGGGCTTCACCACCAGTAAGCGTGAAGATGCCCGCTCTACTGAGTACTGCACCGATGTCGCAAAAATTGTTGATGCACCGATTCTGCATGTTAACGGTGATGATCCCGAGGCCGTAGTCTTTGTCACCAAACTGGCGGTTGATTACCGCAAAGAGTTCAAGAAAGACGTTGTTATTGATTTGGTCTGTTATCGCCGCCGGGGCCATAACGAAGCTGACGAGCCCTCCTCTACCCAGCCGATGATGTACAGCCAGATCAAGGTGCAGGATACCACCCGTGGTCTCTATGCCCACGATCTGGAAGAGCAAGGCGTACTCTCTTCCGGGCAGAATGAAGTGATGGCGGAAGAGTATCGCAAGGCGCTTGAGAGTGGTCGGCATGTGGCCAAAAGTCTGGTGCGTGAATCCAATGGCGAACTCTATGTCGATTGGACGCCCTATATTAATCGCAAATGGACCGCCCGCCATGACACCCGTGTGGCACTGGGCACACTGCAGGGGCTGGGTCAGGCACTGGCCCGCATACCTGAGGGCTTTGAGGTTCAGCGCCAGGTCGGCAAAATCATTGACGACCGGCGCAAGATGGCGGCCGGAGGTTTGCCTATTAACTGGGGAATGGCAGAGTCACTGGCCTATGCCACGCTGTTGATGGAAGGCCACCCGGTTCGCATCACTGGGCAGGATGTCGGTCGAGGTACCTTTTCCCATCGCCATGCGGTGCTGCACAGCCAGAAAGATGGTGCCACCTGGGTGCCTCTGGCCCATCTTGCCGAAGATCAGCCATCGCTGCAGATCTATGACTCTGTGCTCTCCGAAGAGGCCGTGCTCGCCTTTGAATATGGTTATGCGACCACCCAACCCCATGCACTGGTGGTCTGGGAGGCGCAATTTGGCGACTTTGCCAACGGCGCCCAGGTGGTGATCGACCAGTTCATCACCAGTGGCGAATCCAAGTGGGGACGTCTCTGCGGTCTGACCATGCTACTGCCCCATGGCTATGAAGGTCAGGGGCCGGAACACTCATCGGCTCGTCCCGAGCGCTTCCTGCAGATGTGTGCCGAACACAATATTCAGGTCTGTGTACCAACGACACCGGCCCAGGTGTTCCATATGCTGCGTCGTCAGGTGTTGAGGCCCCTGCGCAAACCGCTGATTGTATTTACTCCCAAGTCCCTGTTGCGGCATAAAATGGCGGTCTCTTCACTGGAAGAGCTCGCCGATGGCTCGTTCCAGACCGTACTGCCGGAAGTTGATGCACACGACAAGAGCAAGGTCAAACGTCTGGTTATGTGCAGTGGCAAGGTCTATTACGAGCTCCTTGAGCAGCGTCGTGCACAGCAACTGGATCATGTCGTCATTATCCGTATCGAGCAGCTCTATCCATTCCCGGAGGAAGACCTGCAGGCCATCATGGATGAGTATCCAAATCTGACCTCTGTCGTCTGGTGTCAGGAAGAGTCCATGAATCAGGGAGCCTGGTACTGTAGTCAGCATCATATGCGTCGGGTAATTGCCGAGCACAGGAATAAAGCGCTTGCTTTGACCTATGCGGGACGACCTCCATCAGCAGCACCAGCCTGTGGCTATATGTCGATGCATGTGGAGCAACAACAGAAACTTATTGCCGATGCATTGACTCTGAGTTAGTCAGCGAACATAGAACAAGGATTACTTATGGCCATAGACATTAAAGCTCCAACCTTTCCTGAATCTGTCGCAGACGGCACCATCTCGACCTGGCATAAAAAGCCGGGGCAACCCTGTAAGCGTGATGAGTTACTGGCTGATATCGAGACCGATAAGGTCGTGCTGGAAATCGTCGCGCCCGCGGATGGTGTTCTCGCCAAAGTCCTCAAGAATGAAGGGGATACGGTGCTGACCGAAGAGGTTATTGCCCACTTCGAGGCGGGAGCCGTTGCGGAACCTGAACCTGCAGGCGCAGAAAAGAGTGCGCCCGCTGTACACAGTGAATCCGGCTCTGACTCCGAAGCTATTTTGAGTCCTGCCGCTCGGCGCGCTGCCGAAGAGCATGGCGTCAATCCGGCCGATGTGCCCGGTACCGGTAAGGACGGCCGGGTGACCAAAGAGGATGTATTCGCCTTTATTAAGGGTGGCTCTGAACAGATTCAGTCTGTGTCCGCACAAACCGCCACTTCCGGATCAATGCCGGTGTCCGCCGCAGCGGGTGAACGGATCGAGAAACGCGTTCCCATGACCCGTCTGCGCGCCAAGGTGGCTGAACGTCTGGTTGAAGCTCAACAAACGGCCGCCATGTTGACCACCTTCAATGAGGTCAACATGAAGCCGATTATGGCGCTGCGTAACCAATACAAGGAGCTGTTCGAGAAGCGCCACGGCGTGAAGATGGGCTTTATGTCTTTCTTCGTAAAGGCGGCCTGCGAGGCACTCAAACGCCAACCCGCGGTGAATGCGTCTATCGACGGTACTGATATTGTCTACCATGGTTACCAGGATGTCGGTGTTGCGGTTTCCAGTGAACGGGGGCTAGTGGTTCCGGTACTGCGCAATGTGGATGATATGAGTCTTGCCGATGTGGAAGGCTCTATCCGTGGATTTGGTACCAAAGCGCGTGAAGGCCGGCTGGCTATCGAAGATATGACCGGGGGCACATTCACTATTTCTAACGGCGGTGTTTTTGGTTCCCTGCTGTCTACGCCCATTTTAAATCCGCCACAGGCCGCGATTTTGGGGATGCACAAGATCCAGGAGCGTCCGATGGCCGTTAACGGTGAAGTGGTTATTCTTCCCATGATGTATTTGGCGCTCTCTTACGATCATCGCTTATTGGATGGTAAGGAAGCGGTCACCTTTCTGGTGACGATCAAAGAGCTTCTGGAAGATCCGGCGCGGATGCTTCTTGATATTTGAAGATAAAACTGCCGATTTGTCATTGTTCGGGATAAATAGAATGTCAGAAAAGTTTGATGTTGTTGTCATTGGTGCCGGTCCGGCGGGTTATGTGTGTGCCATTCGCGCCGCACAACTGGGCTTGAAAACGGCCTGTATCGATAAGTGGATCGATGAAAAAGGTAAGGCGAAACTGGGGGGCACCTGTCTGAATGTGGGCTGCATCCCATCCAAGGCGCTGCTGGACAGCTCTCACAAGTTCCATGAAGCCCATGAAAGTTTCAAGACCCATGGTATTGCTATGGACAATCTGTCCATCAACGTGCCGGCGATGATCACCCGCAAGGATAAGGTCATCACGCAGATGAATATGGGGATTACCGGGCTGTTCAAGGCCAACGGCGTCACCTCACTTCTCGGGAGCGGCAAGGTGATGGCTGGCAAGCAGGTGGAAGTGACCGGGATGGATGGCAAAACCTCCCTGATCAGCGCTGAACATATCGTGATTGCGACCGGCTCCCTGCCGATTGAGATCCCACCCACGCCCCTGCATAAAGACATTATTGTTGACTCCACCGGTGCGCTGGAATTCCAGGGCGTGCCCAAGCGCCTCGGTGTGATTGGTGCCGGTGTGATCGGTCTGGAGCTGGGCAGTGTCTGGGCCCGTCTCGGTTCCGAAGTGGTGATCCTGGAAGCCATGGATACCTTTCTCGTCGCAGCTGATCAGCAAATCGCTAAAGAGTCGGCCAAGATATTCAAAAAACAGAAGCTGGATATCCGTCTGGGTGCGCGGGTCGTCGGCTCCGAGCTTAAAGGCAAAGGCAAGAGCAAGGAAGTGTGTGTTCGCTATGCCGGTTCGGATGGCGCAGAGCAGACCATCACCTTCGACAAACTGATTGTTTGTGTCGGTCGTCGTCCGTACACCGAGAACCTTTTCACTGCTGATGCCGGCATCAATCTGGATGAGCGTGGTTTTATCTTTGTTGATGACCAGTGTCGTACAGATGTCCCTGGTGTTTATGCGATCGGTGACGTTGTCCGTGGTCCGATGCTGGCTCACAAAGGCTCCGAAGAGGGGGTGATGGTTGCCGAACTGATTGCCGGCAAGACAGCACAGGTCAATTACGAGCTGGTGCCTTCCATTATCTACACCCATCCGGAAGTGGCCTGGGCCGGTAAAACAGAAGAGCAGGTTAAGGCCAGTGGTGAAGAGTACAAGGTGGGGACCTTCCCCTTTGCCGCGATCGGTCGGGCTGTGGCCGCCAGTGAAAGTGATGGTATGGTGAAAGTCATTGCCCACAAAGAGACCGACCGGATACTGGGTGTGCATGCAGTGGGTCCTTGTGCTGCTGAACTTGTTCAGCAGGGTGTGATTTCTATGGAGTTCCACGCCAGCGCAGAAGATCTGGCGCTGACGATGTTTGGACATCCTACATTTGGTGAAGCGCTGCATGAAGCGGCACTGGCCGTGGACGGTCACGCGATCCACATGCCGAATCGTAAGCGTAAGTAATTCGGTGACTATAAGAGAATAAGAACATCAAAGGGTGAGAGAGGGGAACGCCTCTCTCTCAATAACGATAAAACCAAGCCTGAGCGCATGGGGTATTGTCATGAATCTTCACGAATATCAGGGCAAGCAGCTCTTTGCCGAATATGGGTTACCGGTCTCGACCGGTTACGCCTGTGACACGGCAGATGAGGCGGTTGCAGCGGCGGACAAAATTGGGGGAGATACCTGGGTTGTCAAAGCACAAGTTCATGCCGGTGGTCGTGGCAAGGCGGGCGGCGTAAAGCTGGTAAAATCCCGTGAAGAGATTCGTGCCTTTGCTGAAAACTGGCTTGGCAAGAACCTTGTTACCTACCAGACCGATGAAAAGGGTCAGCCAGTCAGCAAGATTCTGGTGGAGAGTTGCACCGATATTGCCAGTGAACTTTACCTTGGTGCTGTCGTCGATCGTTCAACCCGTCGTGTCGTCTTTATGGCGTCCACCGAGGGCGGTGTGGAGATCGAAAAGGTAGCGGAGGAGACCCCGGAAAAAATTCTTAAAGAGGAGATTGATCCTCTTGTCGGTGCTCAACCCTATCAGGCCCGTGAACTGGCCTTCAAACTGGGTCTGAATGCCAAACAGGTGAAGCAGTTCACTACCATATTCCTCGGCCTGTCCAAACTCTTCCATGATTATGATCTCGCCCTGCTGGAGGTCAATCCGCTGGTGATTACCGATGCGGGTGATCTTCACTGTCTGGATGCCAAGATCACCATCGACAGCAACGCTGTTTACCGTCACCCCAAACTCAAGGCGATGCACGATCCCAGTCAGGAAGATGCCCGTGAGGCTCACGCGGCCGAGTGGGAGCTGAACTATGTGGCGCTGGATGGCAGCATTGGCTGCATGGTAAACGGCGCGGGTCTGGCGATGGGCACTATGGATATCGTCAAACTGTATGGCGGTGCGCCGGCCAACTTTCTGGATGTGGGCGGCGGTGCCACGCGGGAAAGGGTCACCGAGGCGTTTAAAATTATTCTTTCCGACAACAATGTGAAAGCGGTGCTGGTCAATATCTTCGGCGGCATCGTCCGTTGTGATCTGATTGCTGAAGGCATTATCGGTGCAGTGAAAGACGTCGGCGTTAAGGTGCCGGTGGTGGTACGACTGGAAGGCAATAACGCTGATAAAGGCTCGAAACTGCTGGCTGATAGTGGGCTGGATATTATCGCTGCTACAACGCTGGAAGATGCAGCAGAACAGGTGGTCAAGGCAGCGGAGGGCATGGCATGAGTATTCTGATTGATAAAAATACCAAGGTGATCTGTCAGGGTTTTACCGGCTCTCAGGGCACGTTCCACTCGGAACAGGCGATCGCCTACGGCACTCAAATGGTGGGTGGCGTAACACCCGGAAAAGGCGGTCAGGTCCATCTCGGTCTGCCTGTTTTCAATACCGTGGTCGAGGCTGTTGAAGCGACCGGTGCCGATGCCAGTGTGATCTACGTTCCTGCGCCGTTCTGTAAAGACTCTATTCTCGAAGCGGCTCAGGCCGGTATCACACTGATTGTCTGCATCACTGAAGGCATTCCCACCATTGATATGCTGGAAGCCAAGGTCAAGTGTGATGAGCTGGGCGTGGTGCTGATCGGCCCCAACTGCCCCGGTGTGATTACTCCGGGAGAGTGCAAGATCGGTATTATGCCCGGTCATATTCATAAAGCCGGTAAGGTTGGTATCGTGTCACGTTCCGGCACCCTGACCTACGAAGCGGTTAAGCAGACCACAGATTTTGGCTTTGGTCAGTCGACCTGTGTCGGTATCGGTGGTGATCCGATCCCCGGTTCCAGCTTTATCGATATTCTCGGCCGTTTTGAGAACGACCCGGCCACGGAAGCGATTGTGATGATCGGCGAGATTGGTGGCACTGCCGAGGAAGAGGCGGCGGCCTTTATTAAGGCTCACGTTACCAAACCGGTAGTCTCCTATATTGCCGGAGTCACGGCACCTGCCGGTAAGCGTATGGGCCATGCCGGTGCGATTATTGCCGGCGGCAAGGGGACAGCCGATGAGAAGTTTGCCGCGCTGGAAGATGCCGGTGTCAAAACCGTTCGCAGTCTGGCAGATATCGGTCAGGCTCTGAAAGAGGTGACGGGCTGGTAAGTCTTCGTTAAAACAACAAACCCCGCCACCGTTGTTAGACAGTGGCGGGGTTTTTTATGCCCGTGGACGACTACTGATCCATCAGAAACTGGACATTGTCGTCTTCCTGAAACACCTCTGCAGCCACTTCGTGGCGGAACAGCTTCATCGATTTGCCATTGGCACTGATAAAGTTCAGGGTTTCACCGTCAATATGGAACAGGGTGCCTTCGGGAATGCCGGCCACCACTTCGTGACGGTTGACCGCCAGAAACTCTTCAATGCGCTGATCCCGGGTTTCGCCATTGTGACCTGCCGGTGACGCTTCGATGTAGTGAGGATTAATCTGGAACGGCACCAGATTCAGGGAGTTCATCACCACGCTGGTAATGATTGGCATATCATTGGTGGTACGAATCGTCGGGCAGGCGATGTTGGCACCGGCACTCCAGCCAATATACGGCTTGTTGTGGGTAATAACCGCCTTGCGAATGACATTAATCAGACCAAGGTCGTGCAAGGTCTTGTTCAACACCCAGGTATTACCGCCGGAGACGATAATGCCATCGGCTTGCTCAATAGCCGTCACCGGATCTTCACAGCGATGCAGACCGATGACTTCGCAGCCAAGCTCGCTCAGGGTCTCCTGCACTGCCGCAACACGGTCATCGTGACTGGCGCGGATAACTGCATAGGGAACCAGCACGAACTTTCGGGCACCGGTCTTTTCCACAACTTTACGGATTGTCTCAAGACCGTATTCCATAACTTTGTTTTTGCCGGGAATAATCCCGTTGCTCAGTAAAACCACGTTCATAATTGTGTCCTCAAGAGTACATGGCGATCGCGGCGATCAGCACAATAACCATCGACGACATCATAGGTACAAACGTGCGCTTGATAACGTCGAGGGGAGAGATGTTGCCCATACCGGCGACGGTGATGATAACACCCGCGACCGGCGAAATAGTACGACCAATACCGGCAGCAAACAAAATCGGCACCAGCGCCAGCAGCGGGTTAACCCCGAAGCTTTCGGCAATCATCGGCACGATAGGGATAAAGGCCATCACCGGTGCGTTACCGGAACCGGTAATAAACGCCGCCAGCAGGATAAAGAGTGAGAACACAATGGCGATGCTGGCAGGCCCGAGAGACATGGACTGGGCGAAAGCGATCAGGCCAGAGATTGCGCCGGCATTGGAGAGACCATTGGAGAAGAACTCGGCCGCGATCATCAGGGTGATAACGCTGGCGAAGATCATACCGGTGCCGTTTAACCAGGCGCTGAAATTATCAAAAGCCTTGTTCAGGGAGCGGAGATGGAACGCATCAATAACAATACAGATGCTCATGGTGGTCATCATGGCAACGGGGATGTTCATCTTGATGCTGGAGACGAACAGTTCAGAGAAACCGAACAGCAGAATAAATGGAATAACCGGCATCAGTGCATAGTAGGCGGGTGCCGTCTGAGCGGTGTCGTCACCGGCACTGGTCAGATATTTGCCACGATCATCCGCTGGGTTGTAGCCATCCTTCTGGTCGCAGTAACGCTGCCACAGAATATTAATAAAGGGAATGGTCAGCAGCAGAATACCCTGGAAGATAGTCTGATGGTTGACGACAAAATCCATCACATCGACACCGATAGCTTCGGCACCAATAACAGCATTCATCTGACCGGGACCGAACTCCCAGGCGGTAGGAATAACGATGGTCGCTATTGCGGTGCGGGCACTGATACCGGCATTACGCATAACCGGATAGAGGGTACCCATCAACAGCAGGGAGAGCGATGTGGCGCCGGTGATAAACACATACAGGAAAGAGACAAACACCAGCATGATGGCCAGCAGGGTGTAAGGATTTTTCACGGCCATAATGGGGCGTGATGTCATCTTCACCATGGCCTGGGAAGCACCAATGTGAGTCAGGTAAGTTGACACACCGGCAATAGAGACCAGCGTCAAACCCACCTTGGACAGGCGAAAGTTGGTGATCTCGGTAAATTTCTGCCACAAGTCAAAGAACATCAGTCCGGTGGTGTCGCCTTCCGGCAGAATCGGATTGATGCCCTGTATCTGTGAGTAGGTGAGTAGCGCCAGACCGGCGGTGATCAACGTTGCCTGGGGGTTGAGCTTTTTCAGCATGGCAAAAGCCACTAGCCCCACGACTATCAGGATAAAAGCAATATTCATGTCATAGTGTTCTATAGGTATGTTGCAAGATAACGTTAATTTCTTATTAAGAACGTTGGCTATATGGTTTGCGTCGTATATTCGGGCAATTAGCAACACAGTGAACTGATTTGAAGCAAAGGAATAATGCGCGCTCGATAGGTATTTATACCTGCCCCAATAATGCGATAAGTACTCGGACATGCAGAAAACAGAGACCGGATCCGTATTTGTGTCTATATCGGTCACCATCTCCCTGATGGTGGTCTTGAGGTCACCGCAGAAACTTCGTAAGCGTTCAAACAGGGGGCAGACTTCCCCTATTTGTCGAGATCGGATTTTAACGGATAGGCCCCGAATTTCTCCTTCCAGAGTCGTGATATCAGCCCCCTGATATTGCGGGCTGGGTGAAGACTGATGCGTTGCAGAACATCAACCAGGTATTTGTAGGGATCAATGCCTGCCAACAGGCAACTGGTGATCAAGGTCTGGAACACGGCAGCATTATCCGCTCCTTCTTCTGTCCAACAGAACTGGTCAACCAGTGGTTTGGCTTTTTTCTGGCGATAATCGCGCAGGGCATCACCTTTCAGCTCCAGTCGACGAATGTCGTCTTCGACTTTATACGGTACTGGGCTCACATCATTCGATCGCCTAAAATAGAGCCAAAATCAGCACTGG
>CAMRBW010000027.1 GCA_947040555.1 uncultured Oceanospirillales bacterium
CTCATGGCTGTTTATCCGCTCATGGCTGTTTGAGCTTTACCCCTGCGACTGAACAACGGTGATTGAAAAACAGTGTCTGAAAAAACAGTTTTTGAATTGAGGGGGGAGGCGAGCATGGTGGCCTTTGGCCGTCAGCTCGCTGAGGCCAGTCAGGGGTGGGGGGTATTCTATCTGGAAGGCGACCTCGGGGCGGGTAAAACCACCCTGAGTCGCGGTATTCTTCGTGGGTTTGGTCATGAAGGGGCTGTCAAAAGCCCGACCTATACGCTCGTCGAACCCTACGAGATGGAAAAGTACTCAGTTTATCATTTCGATCTTTATCGTCTTGGTGACCCGGAAGAGCTGGATTTCCTCGGGGTTCGGGAGTACTTCGGAACCCATGCCTTATGTCTTGTTGAGTGGCCGGTCAGGGGCAAGGGGTTTCTGCCTTCTGCCGATGTAATTATTAGAATTTCACACTGCCCGGAGAGCCGTATTGTTGAGGTTGAGGCTGTCAGCGAACACGGGCAGGCTGTGTGTAAAAGCCTCTTTTTGCAAGCTCAGGGATGATGGAGTAGGGCGTGACCCAGGATTCAGATTCATCGCATAAAAAAGTCAGAACCCAGTCACAGGATGAGAAGCTGCAGCAGCCGCAGTTAACACGACGCCGGTTTGGTAAACTGGCGTCTGTTCTTTTAGCATCGCTGACTCTGCCAACGGCCTCTGTGGCACTGGCGTCAAAGGCGCTTGTTAAAGGGGTGAGACTTTGGCGTTCGCCGGACAAAACCCGTCTGGTTTTCGATATGAGCATGGGGGTTGATCACAAGGTTTTTCCTCTGATTGGCCCTACCCGTGTGGTGCTCGATATTTTCGGAGCCCGTATATCGGGCTCGTTGTCTTCTCTTGATTTTAAGGGCACTCCGATCAAGAGGGTTCGCGAGTCGATGCATGATGATGGCAAGCTGCGCATCGTTCTTGATCTGAAAGAGGATGTTACGCCCCGGAGTTTTGCACTCAAGCCTAACTCTACTTACGGCCATCGTCTGGTGATCGATCTGTTCGACCGGGATGCGATGGCTGCCGCAAAGAAAAAGCCGAAACCCAAGAGTCGTGACCGGGATATCATTGTTGCCATTGATGCCGGTCACGGGGGCGAAGATCCCGGTGCTATCGGCCACCGTGGTGCACGGGAGAAGGATGTGGTTCTGGCTATTTCCCAGGAAGTGGCATCCCAGTTCAGAAAAACGCCAGGCTTCAAACCGCTGCTGATAAGAACCGGCGATTATTACATCGCCCTCGGACAACGTACTCAGCGTGCCCGTGAAGAGCGTGCAGATGTCTTTATTTCCATCCATGCGGATGCGTTCAACCGGGCTGCGGCCAACGGATCCTCCGTTTACACGCTCTCCGAGCGCGGCGCGACATCGGAAACCGCCCGCTGGTTGGCTGATAAGGAAAATAGCTCTGATCTGATCGGCGGTGAGGACGGTGTGAGTCTTGGGGACAAGGATGATATCCTTGCCAGTGTGTTGCTTGATCTCTCCATGACCGCCAGCCTGAGTCGTAGTGAAAAAATTGGTACTCAGGTGCTGGATCATCTCGGGAAGGTGAATCGTCTCCATAAAAGCAAGGTTGAGCAGGCCGCATTTGCTGTGTTGAAGAATCCTGCGATTCCTTCCCTCCTGGTAGAGACCGGTTTTATCACCAACCCGAAGGAGGCCAGCAAGCTGATCAATAAAGCGCATCAGAAAAAGTTGGCTCGAGCGATTTACAAAGGGGTGCAGGAGTTTTTCGAGAACAATCCGCCGGTAGGAACCCTGCTGGCCAGCCAGCGTCGGGCTGCCAGTGCGATCACTTACAAAGTGAAAAGCGGAGATACACTGGGCGAAATCGCCAATAAGCATAATGTCAAACTGGAGAAGTTGCTCAGTTTTAATAGCCTTGACCGAAAGGATATGATTCAGGTCGGGCAGACGATTCGTATTCCCTGAGATGCGTCGTCACTGTAGAATACTGCCCCCTTGAGTTCTGACGCGACAGGTAGATTGTGACCGCCAGCTTCCCGCCAGCCCTATTTCTTATGGGACCAACAGCCTCGGGTAAAACCGATCTGGCTGTTGCTCTCCAGGAACGTCTCTCCTGTGAGATTATCAGTGTCGATTCGGCACTGGTTTTTCGCGGGATGGATATTGGTACTGCCAAACCAGATGCAGATCTGCTGGCACGTGCGCCCCATCGCCTGATCGATATTCGCGATCCCGCAGAGACTTATTCTGCGGCCGAGTTTCGAGAAGACGCCCTGCGGGAAATGCACGAGATAACAGCCCGTGGACGTATTCCTCTGCTGGTGGGCGGGACCATGCTTTATTACAAAGCGCTGCGAGATGGTCTGGCTGATCTTCCGGCAGCAGACGACAGTGTGCGACAATGCATTCTGGAGCAGGCTGAACAGGAAGGTTGGGTATCGGTTCATGCACGTCTTCAGCAGGTTGATCCTGACTCTGCCACACGTATACATCCGACAGATCCACAGCGTCTGCAGAGGGCTCTGGAAGTCTATCTGGTCAGTGGTCGTACGATGACAGAACTTGTAGCCCGGCAGCAGCGTTCACAGCTGCCATTTCGCGTGCTAAATCTTGCAGTCGCCCCCACCGACAGAAGTATTCTGCATGAGCGTATTGCCCAGCGTTTTCACAATATGCTTGATGCAGGCTTTATTGAGGAAGTTGAGCGGCTTTATACGAGAAAAGACTTGCATCCGGGGTTGCCCTCTATCCGTTGTGTAGGCTACAGGCAAGCCTGGAGCTATCTGGATGGCGAGATCAGTTATGATGACATGGTCTACAAAGGCATAGTCGCGACACGACAGCTCGCCAAGCGGCAGTTCACCTGGCTACGCAGCTGGGAATCCCTGCACTGGTTTGACAGCCTGACCGGTGATCTGGAAGGGTGCGTCGGGGATTTTGCCCGTGATTGGCTTGCGCTGGATTGACCTGCGCTGGATTTAAGCAATCAGTGATTGTTTTTCAAATCTTTGCCGTGTGAATTACGTAAGCGCAATTCACGATTATATCAGCGGCTATTAAGCGGAAACATAGCCCAGGTTCTTTCTTCTGTTAGCGAGTATTACTTATTGTATGTGTTTACCTACTGACTTAATGTCCTTCTTTTTGCTGTATAAAGATTGAACAATTTACTGTTCAGTTAATCTTTATCTGCTAATCTGTTATCCGTTCCAAGCCGGACTTCGAGCGCAGGCTTTGTAAGTGCTCATATTTATCTGGCAAATGTGATGTTACCTCCTCTACAGCCCAGTAAAACCGCTGATGAAAATATTGGAAACGCCGTTTTGCCAGTAAAATATGAGCAGTTACCAGGCTTTTTATAATTCGACAAATAAAAGGAGTACGGAAATGTCAAAAGGGCATTCCCTACAAGACCCTTATCTGAACGTTCTGAGAAAGGAGCGTGTCCCGGTTTCCATTTATTTGGTAAACGGTATCAAACTGCAGGGGCAGATCGAATCTTTCGACCAATTCGTGATTTTGCTCAAAAATACTGTCAGCCAGATGGTTTACAAACACGCAGTTTCTACAGTTGTTCCTGGTCGTCCTGTGCGTCTGCCGATGCCGAATCAGGAAGGCGATGAGCTGCCTATTCAGGACTAATGCATCGGCACCTTACAGCTGATGGCATATAGCAGGTTTTTTTATTCAGGTTTGTTCATACTATCAGCATCGAAAGCCAGATTCCTTTTGGGGTCTGGCTTTTTGCTTATCGAGGGCTGGATTTTACCTGCCTATCCTATGCATGTCTGTCCTGTACATTGTTGCTGTATTCGGTGCAGAATGTGATGAAAATCAATCTACGGAGCAGACTGCTTGTTTTTTGAGCGTCATGAAGGTGGTGAGCGTGCCGTCCTGGTTCATCCAGAGTGTCTTGATGATCAGCAGCGGGAAGACCCCCGCGAATTTCAGGAACTGGTTCGTTCCGCCAATGTTGAGCAGGTAGCATTTGTTGTCGTTACCAGCTCCAAAATAACCCCTCGCTACTTTGTCGGTTCCGGCAAGCTGGAAGAGATTCGTCAGCAGGTCATCGCCTGTGAAGCCGACGTTGTACTGTTCAACCATGCCCTGTTCCCTAGCCAGGAGCGCAATCTTGAAGCTGAGTTACAGTGTCGTGTAGTTGACCGTACCGGCCTGATTCTCGATATCTTTGCCCAGCGAGCCCGTACCCATGAGGGTAAGCTGCAAGTTGAGCTTGCCCAGTTAGAACACGTCAGTACTCGTCTAATAAGAGGCTGGACCCACCTTGAGCGTCAGAAGGGTGGTGTCGGCTTGCGCGGGCCGGGTGAAACACAGTTAGAAACTGACCGTCGCTTATTGCGAGTCCGCATCAAGAGCATCAAAGCTCGCCTTGAAAAAGTGCGAAGACAACGCGAGCAGACCCGACGTTCACGACAGAGGGCAGATATTCCTCTGGTATCGCTGGTGGGTTATACCAACGCGGGTAAATCGACTCTGTTCAATACCATCACTGAGTCTGATGTGTATGCGGCAGACCAGTTATTTGCTACGCTGGATCCTACCCTGCGGCGTCTGCAGATTAGCGATTTGGGCCCGGTCATTCTTGCTGATACTGTAGGTTTTATACGGCATTTGCCGCATAAGCTGGTGCAGGCTTTTCGGGCAACTCTGGAAGAATCAGCGATGGCTGATCTGTTGCTGCATGTTGTCGACTGTGCAGATCCTGAACGTCAGGATAATATGCAGCAGGTACACCATGTGCTGAAAGAGATAAAAGCCCATGAAATTCCACAGTTGCAGGTTTTCAACAAGACTGATTTGATGGGTATGAAACCGCGTCTCGACCGGGATGAAAATAATCGCCCCTGCCGCGTGTGGATTTCAGCACAGAAAGGCGAAGGTCTGGATCTTCTACAATGTGCTATTGCTGAGCTGTTGGGTGACGACCTGGTGCACGCGTTTTTGCCTGTTCCCCATAGTCTTGGGCGGTTGCGGGCACGGCTTTACGAGCTTGGTGTCGTACACAGCGAAAAATTTAACGATGAAGGTCTGCCGGTACTGGAAGTCCGGATGCCAAAGATGGAACTGCAGCGCATTATCCTTCAGGAAGGCGGAACTCTGCCCTGGGATCTGCCTGATGCAGAGCCCTGGATGAAGGAGTGAGTCAGAATGTAGCTGTTTTAGAGATAAGGGGTGCGGCTTATGTTGCGCCGCGGCCTCGAGTAACTCTACAATTTGTTCCAATGGCCATAATGGGCTGTATGCCGTGAACAGCGCACGTGCAGGCAGTAATGAGGTCATGCTCAACAGATGACATGCTCAACAGATGACATGCTCAACAGAAGAAGTGGTGCTGTGCGATTGACTGGTGCAGTTTTTGGTCAGTCCCTTGATGGTATTTCTGGGTACTGTTCGGTGTCAGTTATGAACAGTGAGTGATAACGCTGATGACGGAGAACCTTATGGCCTGGAACGAGCCGGGTGGAAATAAGCAGGACCCCTGGGGGGGTGGAAATAAAGGCAACAATCAGGGTCCCCCTGATCTGGATGAAGCCTTTCGAAAATTCCAACAAACATTAAAAGGTATTTTTAATGGTAAAGGGGGCTCTTCAGGGGGCAATGGCTCCCGTAGTGGCTCTTCCGGAGGCGCTGGTCTGTGGGGGGGGGTAATTATTGTCGCCGCACTGGCCTATGCCTGGAATGCCGTTTATATCGTTGATGAAAAGGAACGGGGGGTTATTCTTCGCTTTGGTCAGTATGTTGAGACGGTCGATCCCGGCCTGAACATGTACTTCCCACCAATCGAGAGTAAGTTCCAGTTTCCGGTTACCCAAATCAATACCTATCGTCTGAGTCAGGCCATGTTGACCGAAGATGAGAATATTGTTGAGGTCGCCATGTCTGTTCAGTACAACATCTCCAGCCTGAAAAATTATGTGCTGAAGGACTCTAATCCTGAGCAAAGCCTGAAAGAGGCGACTCAGAGTGCTCTGCGTCATGTGGTGGGTGGCTCCGAGATGGCTCAGGTGCTGACCGAAGGCCGTGAGGTGCTGGGTAACGAAGTGAAAGATCGTCTGCAGATCTATCTGGACATTTACGGCTCTGGTCTGAATGTTGTTGAGGTTAACATCGAGAGCTCTCAGCCGCCCCGTCAGGTGCTGGCTGCGTTTGACGATGTTATCCGTGCTCGCGAAGAAGAGCAGCAAGAGAAGAACAAGGCCGAGGCGTACTCTAACCAGATCATCCCTGAAGCTCGCGGTGACGCCCAGCGTGTTCTGGAAGATGCCATGGGTTACAAGCAGGAAGTTGTCTCCCGTTCCGAGGGTGACGCGGCCCGTTTTGAAAATCTGCTAGGTGAGTACTCCAAAGCTAAGGAAGTGACCCGCGAACGTCTGTATCTGGATGCTATGCAGACAGTTCTGAGTTCGACCAGCAAGGTTATGGTGGATGTCGAAGGTGGCAACAACATGATGTATCTGCCGCTGGACAAACTGATGGACGGCAAGGGCAGAATATCCTCAACAGGTAGCACAAGTGCTTCGTCCGGGGTGGCACTGACTCAGGACGAGGTGGGCATGCTGACTGATCAGGTGACCGCCGAAATTAACCGCCGTGTCAGCAATGTGCGTACAGGGAGGACTTCACGATGAATAATCGTCTGATCTCTATTGTGATCCTTCTGGGCCTTGTTTTTATCGGGCTGTCCCAGAGTCTGTATATCGTCAATGAACGGGAACGGGCTGTGCTGCTGCGCTTCGGTGAGATTGTTGCGCCGGATATTGCACCGGGTCTGCATGTGAAGGCGCCATTTATTGATAAAGTGCGTATCTTCGATGGTCGTCTGCAGGCGTTGGAAGTGCCACAGGCACGTTTTCTGACTCTGGAACAGAAGGCCGTGATCGTAGACGCCTACATCAAGTGGCAGATCAAGGATGTTCAGCGTTTCTATAAAGCGACTAACGGTGATCTGTTCCGGGTGAAGCAGCTGCTGACTGCCCGTGCCGACTCCCGTCTGCGTAACAGCTTCGGTGGTCTGACCCTGAACGAAGTGGTTTCCGGTCGTCGTGAAGAGATGATGCAGAGCATTACCGACAATCTGAATATGGTGGCTCTGGATGAGCTTGGGGTTGTGGTACGTGATGTGCGGGTCAAGAAGATCGACCTGCCAGAAGACGTCAGTGACTCTGTATTCCGCCGTATGGCCTCTGAGCGTGAGAAGGAAGCCCAGGAATACCGTTCCAAGGGTAAGGAGATGGGCAAGGCGATCCGTGCAAACGCCGATCGTGAACGCCGGGTTGTGCTGGCTGAAGCGTATCGCAAGGCGGAAATCATGCGCGGTGAGGGTGATGCCGAGTCTGCGGCTATCTATGCCGAAGCCTATGAGAAGGATCCTGAGTTTTACTCTTTCTATCGCAGTCTCCAGGCTTACAAAAGCTCCTTTAACAGCCGCTCAGACGTGCTGCTGCTGGAACCAAGTAGTGACTTCTTCAAGTACTTGAAAAAGTCGACCGGTGCGAGCTCAACAGCTTCTGACAGTTAAAAAGCCAATAGGAACGCCCGCCCCATAATGGGGCGGGCGCTCTTAAAACTGCTCTACCGAAAGATCCTCATTAGCCCTGATTTCTCCTGACCTCAATTTTCCATCGTACTGATACACCTTAATAACACCTTGTTAATAAACATTGTGTTATCTGTTATCCCTCGTATAAATCACACTTTTTTAATGGAGTAATGCCGCCTCCACCGTCTCGATAAAACGGCGCAAAGTGATGCTAAGGTGTCGGTTGTGGGGATAGAGAGCCCAAATATCCTCCGGCTCTGGTTGGTGAGCTTCAAGCAGTGCCACCAGAGTACCGTCAACTAAAGACTCCGTTACATAGTGATCCGGTAACTGCACCAGTCCCAGCCCCCGTTTGGCGGCTTCTAAAAGAACCGTGCCACTGTTACAGCGCAGTGGTCCCTGTATTTTTAGAGTGCAGGGCTGGTTTTTATCCCGAAAATGCCAACTGTTCGAAGTTCCCGCCAGACAGTTGTGCTGCGCTAAATCAGTAAGGGTTTCTGGTCTGCCATGCCGGTCAAGGTAGCCGGGGGAGGCGCAGAGGGTCAGCTTTCTGGTGGCCAGCCTCCGTGCCTTCATCGTGGAATTGGCCAGTTTGCCAATGCGA
Organism: uncultured Oceanospirillales bacterium; assembly: GCA_947040555.1. Classification (GTDB taxonomy): domain Bacteria; phylum Pseudomonadota; class Gammaproteobacteria; order Pseudomonadales; family Endozoicomonadaceae; genus Sansalvadorimonas. The sequence continues at coordinate 8,171 of CAMRBW010000027.1, forward strand.
ATGGCCAGATCCAGCCCTTCCTCAATCAGATCCAGCCGTTGGTTGCTCAGTACAAGATCTGCCTTTACCTCGGCATAGGTGGCACAGAACTCTGCCAGCAGAGGGGCAAGAATCTGCTCGCCAAAGTTCACTGGCGCAGTGAGGCGAATGTGGCCACGGGGGAGACTCTGTTGCTCACTGACCTCCCGCTGCACCTCTTGCAAGGCATCCAATAATGGCCGACAACGTCTGTACAATTGTCGGCCACTCTCGGTCAGACTGACTTTGCGGGTAGTGCGGTAGAATAGCTGAACAGCCAGACGACTCTCTATGGCCGATACTTGCCTACTAACCTGGGCGGTAGAAATATTCAGTCGCTGCCCCGCAGAAGTAAATGACTCCGTTTCTGCTACTGCTATAAACTCATTGAGCCCTTCCCACTGGATCATGATCGTTCCATTATTACCCTGTGGTAAAAGTGATTTACCTGTATGCGGGATTATCATCTCCTGGTAAACAAATACAATGCCGGGATACTTGAATTGAATTGAACACTCTTCGGAAGTGCCTATGACAGCCCAAACCCTGAAATCCAAAGCCGCTGTAGCCTGGGGAGCTGGCCAGCCTCTCTCTATTGAGACGGTGGATGTCGCTCCCCCGAAAGCGGGTGAAGTCCGTGTACGTATCATCGCAACCGGCGTTTGCCATACCGATATGTTTACCCTGTCTGGTGATGATCCAGAAGGCGTGTTCCCTGCGATTCTCGGACACGAAGGCGGTGGTATTGTCGAGTCTGTCGGTGAAGGCGTCACCAGCGTTCAGGTAGGCGACCATGTTATTCCTCTTTACACACCTGAGTGTGGCGAGTGTAAATTCTGTCGTTCCGGCAAGACCAACCTGTGTCAGAAGATTCGTGAAACCCAGGGTAAAGGTTTGATGCCGGATGGCACCACCCGTTTCTCTATCGATGGCAAGCCCATTTTCCACTATATGGGTACTTCCACTTTCTCCGAGTACACCGTCTTGCCGGAGATCTCTCTGGCAAAAATCAACAAGGACGCGCCTCTGGAAGAGGTGTGTCTGCTAGGTTGTGGTGTCACCACCGGTATGGGCGCAGTGACGAACACTGCCAATGTACAGCCCGGCGATACCGTTGCTATATTTGGCCTTGGCGGTATCGGTCTTTCCGCTATTATTGGTGCGGCTATGGCGAAGGCCGGTCGGATCATCGCTATCGATATTAATGAGAGCAAATTCGACCTGGCCCGCAAGCTGGGGGCCACGGATTGCGTTAATCCGAAAGCTTATGACAAGCCAGTTCAGGAGGTGATCGTTGAGATGACCGAGGGCGGCGTTGATTTCTCTTTTGAGTGCATCGGTAATGTCCATGTGATGCGCAGTGCACTGGAATGTTGCCATAAAGGTTGGGGCGAATCGGTGATTATCGGTGTGGCTGGCGCTGGTCAGGAGATCAGTACCCGGCCGTTCCAGTTGGTGACCGGTCGCGTTTGGCGCGGATCTGCCTTTGGTGGCGTAAAAGGCCGCTCTGAACTGCCAGAGTACGTGGAGCGTTACATGAACGGAGAGTTCAAATTGGACGATTTTATCACCCATACTATGGGCTTGGATGCCATTAACGATGCCTTTGATCTGATGCATGATGGCAAGAGCATCCGCAGCGTTATTCATTTCGATAAGTAACTGTCAGCGCCCTCCTTTTCTGAGGGGGGCGATTGAGGATTATGTCATGCCCACTCTCAAAGAACTCAGTGCCAACCGCAGCTTTGGTGGCTGGCATAAACAGTATGAATTTCACTCCCAGGCCCTGAACGGCAAGACCCGCTTTGCCATCTTTTTGCCACCGGAAGCCGATGCCGGAAAGCCGGTGCCGGTACTCTATTGGCTCTCCGGTCTGACCTGCACCGATGAAAACTTTATGCAGAAAGCGGGTGCGCACCGCATCGCTGCCGAGCTGGGGATAGCTATTGTGGCCCCGGATACCAGCCCACGGGGAGAGCAGGTAGCGAATGCCGATCAGTATGATCTGGGGCAGGGTGCAGGATTTTATCTCGATGCCACGGAAGCGCCCTGGGCAGAGCACTACCGTATGGAAACCTTCGTGACCGAAGAGTTGATCTCAATGGTTGAGGCTCAGTTTCCGGTCACCGACCAGCGAGCCATTGCCGGTCACTCTATGGGTGGCCACGGGGCTCTGGTATTGTCGTTGCGTCATCCGGGGCGTTACTGTTCGGTGTCTGCGTTCAGCCCGATTTGCAATCCTGCGGCAGCGCCCTGGGGGATTGGTGCGTTTACTGCCTATCTGGGCGAAGATCGTTCACGCTGGAACCCCCACGATGCCAGTGAGCTTATGAAGGCTGCCACCTCCGATCAGTACTGCCCGACGCTGGTCAGTCTGGGGTTGTCTGATGCTTTCCTGAGCGAACAACTGCATCCGGAAAAATTGGCTCAGGCCGCTGAAAAGAGCGGTTATCCCCTGACCCTGGAGCAGCATCCCGGCTACGATCACAGCTACTATTTTGTGGCCACGTTTATTGAGCAGCACCTGCGTTTTCATGGGGAGATGCTTAATAGCTAACCAGTTTATTCTCCGGAGAATAGGCATGTTTAGTGATTAACGGCACCGGTGCTAACATGGTATGATCACGCAAACCGGGCAATCATCCCGGTTTTTTCATGTACGAATTATTTTCTACAAGCTGATTCAGTGGAGAGCTGAATGGATTTCTTGCAGGAGTTGGGTGTCGCTTTTTGTCTTATGATGGTGCTTGAGGGGATTATCCCCTTTCTGTATCCCCAAAGATGGCGACAGCTGGTTGCCCGGTTGGCCGATGTGGATGATCGCGGCCTGCGGATCTCCGGTCTGATCAGCATGCTAGTTGGCACAGCTCTGCTATATCTTATTAGCTGAGCTGAGGGCTTCGGTTTTTTTTTTACCGAGATGAAGTGATGGGCAAGAACGTAGTCATTCTGGGCACCCAATGGGGTGATGAAGGTAAGGGCAAGATCGTCGATCTGCTGACAGATCAGGCCTCCGCTGTTGTCCGCTATCAGGGCGGCCACAACGCTGGTCATACCCTGGTAATTGATGGTGAAAAGACCGTACTGCACCTGATTCCATCCGGTGTCCTGCGTGAGAATGTCACCTGCTACATCGGCAATGGTGTCGTGCTGGCTCCTGATGCACTGCTGAAAGAGATGGCCATGCTGGAAGGGCGCGGCGTACCTGTGCGCAAGCGTCTGCGCCTGAGTCCGGCCTGTCCCCTGATTCTGCCTTACCATGTTGCGCTGGATCAGGCGCGCGAAGCCGCCCGCGGTGAAGCCAGAATCGGCACCACCGGTCGTGGTATCGGCCCGGCTTATGAAGACAAAGTGGCTCGCCGTGGCCTGCGTCTGAGTGATCTGATGCGCCCTGAGCGTTTCGCTGAGAAGCTCAAAGAAGTGATGACTTATCACAACTTTGTGCTGGAGCACTTCTACAAAGTTGAACCCCTGAAGTACGAAGAGGTTCTGGAGCAGGCGCTGGAGTGGGGCCGTCAGATTAAGTCTATGGTTGATCGCGTCACCGACAGTCTGCATCAGCTGCGCAGAGACGGTCAGAACATTCTGTTCGAAGGCGCTCAAGGCTCCCTGCTTGATATCGACCACGGTACCTACCCTTATGTAACCTCCTCCAACACCACCGCTGGCGGTGTGGCTACCGGTTCCGGTGTCGGTCCTCTTTATCTGGATTATGTGCTGGGTATTACCAAGGCTTACACCACCCGTGTCGGCTCCGGTCCATTCCCGACCGAACTGTTCGATAGCGTTGGTGACCACCTGGGCGTGAAAGGCAACGAATTCGGTGCCACCACTGGCCGTAAGCGCCGTTGTGGCTGGCTGGATGCGGTAGCTCTGCGTCAGTCGGTACAGATCAACAGTGTCTCCGGCATCTGCCTGACCAAGCTGGATGTTCTGGATGGTCTGGAAACCGTGAAAATCTGCGTAGGTTACACCAACGCTGCCGGTGAAGAGATCGTGACGCCTAACGATGCCGAAGAGTGGGAAGATATCACTCCGGTTTACGAAGAGCTGCCAGGCTGGAACGAAGTCACGTTTGGTGCCAAGACTCTGGAAGAGCTGCCTGCCAACGCTATCGCCTACATTAAGCGTGTAGAAGAGGTGGTTGGTGCGCCTGTGGATATCATCTCCACCGGCCCGGATCGTGTTGAAACTATTATCCTGCGTCACTCCTTCGAAGTCTGATTCCAGATCACCCACCACGCGTTATCGTGTGGTGGGATTTCGCTAAAAACTACCAGTCCGGATTCGTTTATGTTGACTCGTTCTTTTTTTCTGGGCGTTCTTTGCTCTGCAGCGGTTATAGCTACGCTTCCAGCTTTGGCGACTCCTGTCGTTTTTCAAGAAATTACAGAGATTGCCCGTCAGTTTGAGCAACCGCTCATATTCTGCAAAACAACGCCAACCATGGGACGTTTACCCGCATCGGAGATAATCGGTAAAGAGTTTCCAACTTATGTCTCTGATGGTAAAGGCGGTGCGGTTTTGGAAACTACCAACACAGTGACCGATGATGTTGTTATTGCTCGAATGGCAAAACCGGTGAGTGGTGAAATTTATAATGAGTGGCTGATCAAAAAGAATTTCTGGAAAAATACCTATGGTGAGCTGCCAACAGGTACTACGATCAAACCCTACTATCGAGTAAGGCCGATTACTGCGATAAAGGTTACTGATAAGGTTCTAAAACTACTGGCTAGCAAGGATGGAAAAACCGCCACCATCATGATTCCCTGGAGTAATGATGGCATGGTCGTCCATAAAGATGGTTATCTGGCCGAGTTCGAGTATGGGATTGCGCCAGAAGAGATGAGGGACAATTACAGTATGGTAAAACCGACGGTAACTCGTTGCAGTCAGCCTCTCAGGTAGCAGCCTTTACCGAAGGTGGGGCTATTGCCTTTAATAGCTCTTCATCCTGCTGGTTAGAGCCCAATATTTCTGTGAAAAAACTTCATAAAGTTGTGCCGCGTTGATTTTGATATAGTTTTATCGATATCGATTTTATTATTCATACCGTCACCAAGCAGAATGTCGCCAACTTTGTCATAGATGATGGATTCACGACAGTAGTGTGGAAATTCTACTATACCAATACCGCTAGCTAACTTAAGCATTGATTTCGGATTAGTTAGCAGTTTGTAACTACCCTTCATGAGATGACGAGTGAAGAAACCGAATGCCATGCCGCTAAGCACAACAGAGACTACGGCGACCTGCTTGAATGTGCTTTGGGGTCGGGTAGCCTTAGTGTGTTTACGCCAGAGTTTGTTGGCTCCGTTCTCCACCATTTGAGTCAGGGCTGCCAGTTGCACCCAGGGGCGGATAAAACCCCTGTAGAGCGCGGTGCTGCCTGCCCGGCGAACTGTATCTACCACGTCACGTTGTGCGATGGGTGTCCTTTTCGGTCGACGCCCTGTGCCTTGTGAAGTGCTACGCTGCCTGTGTATCTGTAAAGACTTCTTCCGTAGTCTCCCTTTCCTCCGGCATCCGCTGGCTTTGGGGTACATTGCTGCCACGTCAGTAATATTGGATAACATACAGCTTAAGTGATACATGGTAACCTCCTGTTGTCATTTACATCATCCGTGATGTTTATGTACATAACTATTGATTGCCTGGTTAGGAAAAAGTTCCGTAATTACGACTAAGGTCTTAGCTGTTACCCCTCCCTAACGGTTCTTAAATAGAGCATAGAGAGCCGTCAATACCTCAAAACGACCCTTTATTGCGATAATGTCTTCAAAGGATGCATCGGGTTGCAGGCCATTTCTGGCAGTTAACTCCATAGGGACTTAGAGGCTGATTTGTTGTAAAAATTTCTAACATACTGGTTAAGCAAAAGTTTATCTCTATTGAGTCCACTGCATCGCCTGAACACCTTTGACAGCGTATACTGGACGACATAACGCATTTATAGGGAAAAATATGTCCACATCATGGCGGTTCGATGACCCCGATGCCGGCCTCGAAGCCGGCAAATATGAAAATCCTGTTCCCAGTCGGGCTCTTATCTCTCAGCATCTGGAAAATCGTGGCGCTCCGGCCCATTACGAGCTACTGGTCGAGGAGTTCGGGCTGATCGATGAAGATGAACAGGAGGGTTTGCGTCGTCGGTTGATCGCTATGGTTCGTGATGGACAGCTGATCCAGACCCGCAAGGGCTCTTATGGTTTGATCAACAAGATGGATCTGATTGTCGGCACCGTGCAGGGGCATCGTGATGGTTTCGGCTTTGTTATCCCGAAGGAGGGGGGTGGGGATCTCTACCTGACTCCTCGGCAGATGAAAGAGCTGTTTGACGGTGACCGGGTTGTTGTTCGGGAGACGGAAGTAGATAACCGTGGTCGTCGTTACTGCGCGCTGGTCGATATTCTGGAGCGCAGCGTCACCCAGATCGTTGGTCCTTACTATGAGGAAGACGGCCTTGGTTTTGTTACTCCTGAAAGCCGTCGGATGACCAATGAGGTGGTGATCGAGCCCGGTGCACTCTCCCCTACTCCCGGCCAGATCGTGCTGGTGGATATCAAGGAGTACCCGACTCGGCGCCATATGGCGATAGGAATCATTCGTGAAATTCTTGGCGATCGCATGGATGCAGGCATGGAGATCGAGATCGCCCTGCGCAGCCATGATATTCCCCATGAGTGGCCAGAGAGTGTCCTCAAAGAGATCAAACTTTATAAGCCTGAAGTGGCCGAAGCTGACAAAAATCATCGCATCGATATACGTTCATTGCCGTTTGTTACCATTGACGGTGAAGACGCCCGCGACTTTGACGACGCTGTTTATGTAGAGAAAAAACGTTCAGGTGGCTGGCGCCTTATGGTTGCCATTGCGGATGTCTCTCACTACGTGAAACCGGGCTCGGCCCCGGACGAGGAAGCGATAAACCGCGGCAACTCAGTCTACTTTCCTGGCTATGTGGTGCCGATGTTGCCGGAAGTCCTTTCCAACGGTTTGTGTTCCCTGAATCCACACGTTGATCGTCTGGCCATGGTCTGCGAAATGACCATCAGTGCCAATGGCAAGATGAGTGGTTTCCGGTTCTATGAGGGTGTTATCTGCTCCCATGCCCGCCTGACTTACACCAAGGTCGGCACCATGCTGCAGGAGCCTGAGAGCGAAAAGGGCGTTGAGCTGCGTCAGGAATATGCGAACGTTGTCCGCCATGTGGATGAGCTTTATAAGCTCTACCATGTGCTGCGTTCTGTGCGTGAGGAGCGTGGGGCTATCGATTTTGAGACCACCGAAACACGCATCGTATTCGATAAAAACCGCAAGATCGAAAAGATTGTTCCTGTCGTCCGTAACGATGCTCATAAGCTTATTGAAGAGTGCATGCTTTGCGCCAACGTGGCGACAGCAAAATTCCTTGAGAAGCATGACCTGCCTGCGCTCTACCGCGTCCATGAAGGGCCGACCGACAAGAAGCTGGAAAGCCTGCACACATTCCTTGGTGAACTGGGTTTGGGCCTGCCGGGTCGTAGCAAACCCACGCCGAAAGACTATCAGCAGCTGCTCGCCTCTATCGCTGAGCGCCCTGATGCCCATGTCATTCAGGTGATGCTGCTCCGCTCCCTGAGTCAGGCTGTTTATAGCCCGGAGAACAATGGTCACTTCGGTCTTGCCTTCTCGGCCTACGCCCACTTCACCTCACCGATTCGCCGTTATCCGGACTTATTGGTGCACCGGGCGATCCGTCATGTGATTCGTTCCGAGCGTGAAACCAAGCATGTGCTGCGTGCGGAGGGAGCCAAGCCCCTGAAGAAGAGCGCCATCTTCCCTTACGACATGGAAGGGATGGTGCAACTTGGTGAACAGTGCTCCATGACCGAGCGTCGAGCCGATGATGCCACCCGTGACGTCATGGATTGGCTGAAGTGTGAGTATGTACAACAGCATATTGGTGAGGTGTTCGAGGGTGTTATCTCGACTGTGACCGGCTTTGGTCTGTTTGTAGAACTGACCGATATATTTGTCACTGGTCTTGTACATATCAGCGCACTGCCTGGTGATTATTATCACTTTGATGCAGCCAAACAGCGTTTGGTTGGCGAGCGAACCGCGAAGCAGTTCCGTCTGGGCGACTCTGTGACGGTGAAGGTCGCTGGCGTTAATCTGGAAGAGAAAAATATCGACTTCGAACTCGATGGCGCTCCTTCTGCAACCCGCAAAGGTCGTCGTGGGGCAGGTAAGGATCGGGATAGCGATCGCGATAAATCCAAAGCGCGTCGTGCAACCGGTCGTAAACCAAAGCCGAATAAATCATCGACCACTGCAAGCAGCGACTATCGAATCAAATTGTTAGAAGAGCGTGGTCGTAAGCCTGACGATGATAGCTGGGAGAGCCGTCAACCTTCCCGAAAAGGCAAAAAAGAGGGAGCTTCTCCTGAAGAGCCAGACAAGAAGAACAAGAATGGCAAGGTTAAAAACCGGAAGGATAAGGGCAAGCGCACATCTGGCAAGAAGCAGGTTTTGAAGCAAAATGGTCCTGCCACGGCAAAGGCTCCATCCGGTGAAAAAGTTTCCCGTAAGCCAGCGGTCAAAAAAGGGCCTAAGCCTGGTGCTTCAGGTAAGCCTGTACGCACGCCGCGTAAGCGACCTGTGAAACAGTAAACTAACCTCAGCTATTCCTGTTCCCGCTATTTATATTAATGTGAAGCCGGCCATCTTTTGAAGTTTGATTGTAGAAGGTGGCAGGCGGAGAGAGTGAATGATAGACAACGATATTTCCTTTGGTGTCCATGCCGTTCAGGCACTGCTGGAAAGTCACCCCGATCAGATTATGGAGATCTGGTTCCAGAAGGGCCGACGCGGTTCACGACTGGAGAAGTTAATTGAGGAAGCCAGGGAAACCGGGATTCCCGTTAAATTTGTTGACCGTGAACGTATAGATCGCAAGGCCGGTGGTGAACAGCAGGGTGCGGTTCATCAGGGTGTTCTGGCGCTGGTGCGTGCAGCGAAGGTCTACCGTGAGAACGATCTTTTTGCCCTGCTCGACAGCCTCGATAAGCCGCCGTTTCTGCTGATTCTCGACAGCATTACTGATCCCCATAACCTCGGTGCCTGCATGCGTTCTGCTGATGCGGCCGGTATTGATGCGGTCATTGTTGCGCGGGATAAGTCTGCACCGCTGAACTCCACCGCCCGTAAGGTCGCCTGTGGTGCCGCAGAGACAGTGCCGCTGATCACGGTTACTAATCTGGCTCGTACCATGCGTGATCTTCAGGAGCGAGGCATCTGGCTGATTGGTGCTGCCGGTGAAGCGAGCAGCAATATCTACACGACAGATCTCAACGGCCCAATGGCCATCGTGATGGGAGCAGAGGGAACCGGCTTGCGTCGTTTGACCCGTGAGCACTGTGACGGGCTGGTGCACATCCCGATGGTGGGTAGTGTTGGCAGTCTTAACGTCTCTGTCGCTACAGGTATCTGCCTGTTTGAGGCACTGCGTCAGCGTGCTCAGCACTAATTCATGCTCTGGAAGGTATTTCACGCATACCTTCCACACTTCCCTTACTGGTATGATGCGGGCTTTTCTCTGCCCGTTGATGCCTTAAATGACTGATAGCTCTGTAACTGATAGCTCTGTAACTGATAGTTCGTTCTCTGCGCTGTCGCTCTCCCGTGAGATGATCGCCAACCTTGAGTCCCTGGGATACAAGGCCATGACACCGATTCAGGCTGAGAGTCTTCCTCATATTCTGGCGGGGCGTGATCTTCTGGCCCAGGCGAAAACCGGTAGTGGCAAGACTGCCGCATTCGGTATCGGTCTGCTTTCCCGCCTCAATGTGACCCGTTTTCGAGTACAGACACTGGTGCTGTGCCCGACCAGAGAGCTGGCGGATCAGGTCGGCAAGGAGCTGCGTCGTCTGGCACGGGCGACCCACAACGTAAAGATTCTTACCCTTTGCGGTGGCATGCCATTCGGTCCGCAGATTGGCTCTCTGGAACACGGAGCCCATATTGTTGTGGGAACCCCTGGTCGTATTCTGGAGCACATCCGCAAAGATCGACTGCTGCTGGATGAAGTCGCCACGCTGGTGCTGGATGAAGCGGACCGTATGCTCGATATGGGCTTCCGTGATGCTATTGCCGAGATTGCCGAAAAGACCCCGGCTAAGCGACAGACTCTGCTGTTTTCTGCGACCTATCCGGACGGCATTCAAAAGATCAGTAAGGATTTTCAACGCAATCCGATTGAGGTCAGCGTCGAATCACACCACGATGACGGCGTAATCGAACAGCGCTTCTTCCTCACCTCCCGTGATGGTCGACGGGATGCTCTTGTCAAACTGATGCGTCACTATCAGCCTGAGTCCACGGTCGTTTTCTGTAACACGAAAGTGGCTTGTGAAGATGTTGCTGAACGACTGCGCAGTGAGGGCTTCCATGCTCAGGCGCTGCACGGCGATCTTGAACAGCGGGATCGTGACCGGGTTCTGGCGCAGTTCGCCAACCGCAGCAGCTCTATTCTTGTGGCCACCGATGTAGCTGCCCGAGGTCTTGATATCAAGGAGCTGAAAGCGGTGATCAATTATGAAGTGACCCGTGATGCGGAAGTCCATGTACACAGGATTGGTCGTACAGGTCGTGCCGGCAGCAAGGGTCTGGCCCTGAGCCTCTACACCGAAAACGAACAGTACAAGCTGGAAGATATTGAAGCCTACCAGCGCAAGCCGGCTGAATATGGCTCTCTGGCTCACCTTAAGCCGAAAGAGATTGTTATGGAGCCAGCCATGGTGACTCTGATTATTGATGGTGGCCGTAAGGACAAGGTGCGCGCCGGTGATATCCTCGGCGCACTTACGGGGGATGCGGGCATTCCCGGTCCGCAGGTGGGTAAGATCGATCTCTTTGATTACTGTGCTTACGTTGCCATCGACCGCACCATTGCCAATCAGGCCATGAAGCGGCTGCAGAGCGGCAAAATCAAAGGGCGGCAGTTCCGGGTGCGTAAGTTGAGCTGACCGATTGGGTCACCCCGGAAGAACCTCTGAATTGGTTTGTTTTGTTGCTGGGGTCACTCGTTCCAATGGGTGCACAAGTCCCGCTTGCTTCCTTGTGAGGCAAGCGTTTTTTTTACATATCTATCACCCTTGGTACCAAAGAGATTCAGAGGAAAACCACTGAGCATACGGAGCACACTGAGCACACTGAGTTTCATTGGGTATATATCGTCTTGCTGCTTATCCCTGCACCTGCTCGCACCATCGTCAGTCTGCAGATAATTGATAATCTGTGACATGGTGACAGATGACAGGTAGAACGATTTTTTGAGCTGATGAAGGGCTTGTTGCATATGCTTATCCAGATCGGTGGATTTATCTATAACGTTATCAGCCGTAGAAGCCACCCATTTATCGATATCCTCTTTCTTTTTTGAGGAATCTTCTGGTGGAAGCCCATTTTCTTTCTTTTCCGTGCTGGCAAGTTCGGCATCTGAGTATCCCCTTACCTCCTTCACCCGTTGTACTGTTTCTCTATAGCCATGGTTTGATGCAAAGTATTGATACTTGATTAAAGTTTCCCTAGTCTTATTCGACTCCTTATTTGTATTTGCTCCACTCGGTTGTTTGTTGGTGTCTTGAGGCGGAGGTGTGGAAGGTGTAACGGGGGTTTGCAAACGTTTAGTAACAGGTAGTGAATTTTGTGACTCACCAGAAATTACTGACAAGTGTGAATTTCCGAAACTCTGACGCTTGAAAGTAGAAGACGATGAGTTAAAAGTTTCTCTTTTTTTCTGATCATCTATCCAATCCGAACAATATGGACAATTTATTACGTGCGCATTAACTTCTGGCGAATCGGAGTGTACGAGATCCTGATACATGGAACCACGGAACTGTGGATAAATTGAGTAAATATATGTACAGATATTTTTGGGGCTTTCTCAACGTGGCTGATGAAAAATGAGGGGTTGCAACAGAAATAGCCTTCAGGCAAAGATTGATTTGAACGGATCAACATCGCTGAAGGATCAGACATGTCCACAACGCCCTCACTACGTCCTATGTTCGCATTTCCCGGCTGGATAATCGAGGATATAGCTATTGATTGGGGCGATCTTTTAGCCACTGTCTACTTACGCAGGGATGGTCGTATACAGCAATTCAAATGCAGCCATTGCCGTACCCCATTGGGGAAGATGCGAACACAAGAAAGAACGGTGCTGGACTTACCGTTGGGGACTCTGAAGGTTCAGTTACAATTCACTGCTTTCCAAGGGCGCTGTTCACGGTGCGGACATTTTGAGACCATCATGCCTCCGGGGCTTTCTCCCAACGCACAAGCGACAGATCGTCTGAAACAGCATGTTAGCCACCTGTGCCGATATATGCCCTGCAACAAGGTTCCCGAGTTCATTCCTATCTCGCATCATACTGCACGACGCTGGGACAAAGAGACGCTCCTGAAGACCTTGCCTGCTCCTGACCTGGATAACATACGGGCCTTGTTGGTAGACGAGAAATCCATCGGTAAAGGCCATCACTATCTGACCGTTGTTCTGGATGCCGATACCGGTGAAACCCTGTTCCTCGGAGAAGGTAAACGTAAAACGACACTGGACCAGTTTCTGGGGCGCCTGACTGCGGAACAAAAGGCGCATATTGAGTGCGTTGGTATAGACCGTGGAGGAAGTTACCAAGCGTCCGTCAAAGAGCATCTTCCCGATGCTGATATTGTATACGACAAGTTTCATATTATTGCCAACTACAACGAAGTCATAGACAAGATAAGGCGTCGGGAATGGCGACAGGCAGAGGAAGAAGATAAACCCTTCATAAAAGGGCAGCGTTTCAATCTGTTCAGAAACCCCGAGAATATGACTCCACAGAGGGAAAGCAGTCTCAAGGAACTGCTTGCCATGAATGAAGATCTGTATCAGGCCTACACCTTGAAAGATATGCTCAAGCAGCTGTGGACTTACACCTACAAGGGCTGTGCCAGCAAGTTTCTCGACAGGTGGATTGAGCTGGCCAAAGAAACAGGCATTGATGAACTAAAACGCTTTGCAAAAGGGTTGAACAAGGCGAGAGAGGGCTTGTTATCATACTGCCAGCATCGTATAACCAGCGCCAAAATTGAAGCATTCAATGGTGTGATCAAGCGTATTGTTTACAAGGCTTGTGGTTATAACGATCTTGATTATCTGTATCTAAAAATTCGTCAGGAGGGTCAAAAATGATCAGCCAACCTGCGAAAGGACCATAAATACTCAGAAAATTGAGCGAAAAAATCTGAATCCAAGGACGTGGATTAAGCGATTAGCCCGGAAAACAATCTGCTTTTCCAAGCTTGAAAAAATGCATGACATCGTCATCGGATTGCTCATCAATAAGGTTGAATTTGGGGTCAATATTCATGAAAAATTGCAGGTTTGACCCACTACCCCCTTGGTATCCTAGTACTCCGTCACAAATTGATTGTCTGGTAGCGGATTGCTCAACGTCAGAACATATAAGAGAATATATGAATAGCTATCCGACAAGCAAATTGGAGTGCAGTACTAGGACTCAGATGGTTTCCTGATTACCACCGAACCTACGTCAACAAACCAGCCTTCGTAAGAAATGCCGATTATCACGCGTTTTAGGGGTAAAACGGATGTTAAAAATATCATTCAGTTCTAAAAAGTCCTTGATATTATGAATTATCAACTTTTTTTGTGTTATGGCGTACGATCAGTGGTAATCAGGTATGGTTTTACCAAATAGTTACGTCAGGGAGAAGATAACCAATGAAGTCAGGGAGAAAATAACCAATGAAAAAATCAGTAGTCAGTATCAGCCTCAATTCAGAACAGGTACTGCAATTCTACAAGCGGGAGAAAGAGCGGGTGCGGGCGGTTGCCGAGGATGGTACCAGTATCAGTCTGCCTTTCGATATTCTTGCCCAGTTTGTCAGTCACCACGGCATTCATGGCCGGTTTGAGATTAGCTACGACAGCTCCGGCAAATTCAAGGGGATTCGTCGGGTCGGTTGAGTGGTGTCCAATTAATGCAACTACTTGTTGGCAGATGGATATGTTAGGTCAATGTCCATAATGGCAAAAGTTGCTGCTTTGTTTGAACATACTGTGGTTTGAACCTCAGGAGGAGTTGTTCTCCTTGCTTTATGGGGAATACTGACCGAAGCCCTGCTTGCACGTTTGGAGTTACGCAACGACGCCAGAAGAGTAATCATACCCTCAGCTTGCCCGTGGTATGTAGTCCATGATGCTGGCAGGTATAGACGAAACCCTGTGGGGGATGTCTTGCGAATAAGCCAATGGATAGAATCCACTTTCAAGGTCAGCAGACCCCCGTCTTTCAGGGCGTTCAGTAGGGCGGCGCGGTTTGTGTTATTAGTGGAATCCTTCCCAGTTGGCTCCTGATTCTGCATTCCGAGAAGAGTTGCGTTTATGACACTTTGGAAAAGAAATTTCGTTGTATCGTTGATTTTCAGTTTCTCAAGTAATTTGTGTATATTCTCGCCTTCAGCACCCCGATGGTCTTTTTTATTGGCAAGGCAATACTCGCACAGCGACTTAAGTGTCGTATTTTTGTTGGAAATCAGTTCCTCAAGACCTGCTTCAAGACCTGTTTCCTCTATTATTTTCTTTGCTGTTTCCTTTAATATGTCCTGAATGACCATGGCAGTAACAATCATCCAGTTATACGTTGCAAGATCAATATCGCCGGGATCTGGGAAATCAGAGGTGCTGAGCCTTTTTTCAAATTGATGCGCCTCCGTCCCCGGCCATAATTGAAAAGGCATTTTTATCAGTTTTTCAAGGTCTGCGATCTTAGAGAGAGATTCGGATTCTGGGTAGTCAACATCGCTAAAGGCCTCATGTTGCTCCGGTGTTATTTGTTCACTTCCGGCAATGCTTTTCATCTTCTGGCAAGTCGGGCAGGTGATGCCATTCTTTGAAATCATATAGTGCATGACATCATTCTGGCATGAGCATTCTCCACCGCTTGCTTGATCCGCCTGCTCGGGAGGCGAGGCCATAGCACCCATGCCAAACAGCAATATAATCAGATAAAGAGGACAAAGAATAAGTTTGACTGATTCCATTACGAGGTGTCCGATTCGGAAATACAGAGATAAAAATAGTTAACATCAGTGGGGAACTCTATGTCGCCCTACTTTTTTGAAGAAGAGGCGATCCAATAGCAGCAGTAAAATCGCAGCTCCCAGAAGCGCCTGAATAGAGGGCAGCCACACGGGAGACAGGAAATGGGTCAGTACCACCATTGTGATAAATGAGCAGATTGCTGCCGGGTTCCACCCCTTCCAGTACCAGTATCGGCCTTGCTCTTCATAGAGTGCTGAAATATCGAGCTTTCGTCCGTGACGCCAATACCAGCCAAGCAAAACACCTGATATTGAGGCGTAGATCACCCCCGTAGCAGAGAGTATCTCCACGTAGCGATGGATGATTTCGGGGAACATCGCCAGTACCGTTGCTGCGGCAATCACCAGCAGGGTCGCCTTCTGCCGACCGAGCTTCGGGAAAGCATTGGCCAGAGAAAAACCGCCGGTATAAAGGTTGATCACGTTGATGGTCCAGGCATCAAGCACCGACACCACCAGAATCAGAATCAGGATCAGAATGCCCGGCTGAAGTTGAATCAGTGTCTCGAAAGGATTGATGCTTTGTGCGCCTCCCGCGATAACACACCAGCCGCCAAACAGCGCCCCGATGCCGGTCCCGCAGGCGACTCCGCAGACAGCACCGAACCCCATGCGTGCAGAAAGGCGGGTATAACGGCTGAAGTCTGCCGCATCGGTGACCAGGCTCATCATGCCGCACGCCAACCCGTTCAGCCAGAGCAGAGCCAGGGGCCAGCCCCAACTGTCCTGCGTGAGCTGAAAACGGAACACCGATTCCGGCAAAGCCTGTGCCCCGCCATTATCCACCAACCAGAGCAGAAGTAGGGCAAAAATAGCGATTTTGAGAGGCAGGGTAAACTTTGAAAGAAAGCTCATGCCGCCGTAGCCGATCACGGCGACGCCGCCTTGCAGAATCACAAAGCCCACGGACAACCAACCAAGCGGGACAGTAATACCAAAATTGGTCAGCATGGCATCGACTGCCATCATGGCAGCCAGTGTCTGTATGGCGTACCAATAGACAGAGGTCAAACCCCTCAGCAGGGATGTTAACCAGCGGCTGCCCTGATAGCCAAACACGGCTCGGCAGAATACCTGCCCCGGAATGCCATAGCGCGAGCCGATCCTTGCCACGACAACGAACGGCCACATACTGAAGGATGAGCCAAGCACCTGAAGAAAAATGGTCAGCCACAGAGGTAATCCGGCCAGAATCATCAGCCCCGATGAAATCAGAGTGGCCGGATTCATCATGCTGTTACAGAACAGCGAAAATGTCGACCAGAAGCCATCCTTACGCAAAGCAGAGGGAACAGGCATTAGCCCCTGTTTTTCGGCCTCATAAATGGCGATCGGATGGTCTGTTAAAAGGTGCCGCTGCGGCATGCTGCATCTCTGCTTCTGTGACAACAGATGGATAATGTAGCAGCCTTGCCGCAAAAGAGATCAGGCGTTACCAAAAGAAAGAAAAAGAAACAAAAAAAGCAAAGGACAGCCACAAAATTTGACACCCCCCTTTACCGCTTTAAGAGTCAGGCGCTGTTGGATGAAGCTGCACTGTTATCGTGTATGGCCTATGTAGACCTCAATCCTGTACGGGCAGGGATGGCGACAACACCGGAGGCTTCAGACTTGACTGCGATTCAGGATCGCATCGAACAGCGGCGAGAAGGCCGGCAGAACAACTGGTTAAAATCGCTACAAACCCAGAAAAAGCAACAGGGGATAATACCGTTTGCTTTGGCTGACTATTTCGAGCTGGTCGATTGGGCAGGCAGAGAGATTCGTGATGGTAAATGTGGCGCCATTGCCAGCCGGGTGTCGTCTATCCTCCATCGACTGGGTATACATCCAAAAGAGTGGCTCAGCACCATGCGTCCTCATGGTAATCGATTTTTTTTTAGGATTTGGGCGACTAGCGTCACTGTGCATGTTTGTCGAAAAAATGGGTAGGCAGTGGGTGTCTGCTATTTGGGCTTGTCGTACTTATGATGAGGGCGTTTTTAAGGAATGGCTTGTTTTCCTTTTTATTTATTGGGTGTCCTTTATTTTGGTCAAATTGCGCTACTCTTCTCACAAAATCGGATTTTATCCTCAACTTTCTGCCATCCTTGCTACGGTCACTATTCTCGGTCAGCACGCCTAATGCAGAACCGGATTAGAAGTCAAAGTACTAGTATTTGAGCGATCTCATTCAGAATTGTTCTTACTCCAAACAGGAAGAAAAGGGTTTTCCGTTCAGGTACTGGTATATTGTCCGTTTCCAGATTTAAGGCAAAGCCCTATATTTTCCTATCCTTTTTTTCATCGCAAAAACTATCAATAGCAGAGGTAACCGCCATGAAAAAGCCACTACCTATTTTACTATGGATATTGCTCACCACCCTGCCTTTTGCAGTGAAGGCCGATAATTCAACAAACATTGCCCCCGTCGATGTTGGCTTTGAGTTAGAAAAATGTCGGATATTCGATGAATTTCGGTGTGCAAAGATAACAGTATCCATGCCCAACTCATCCTACATAGCCCTTGGTTCACCCCGCACGGGCCTCTTCATGTATCGGAAAAGCCAGAATATATCAGAAGTTTCTGCCGGTAGTTTTGTGTACGACTCTAAATATCAGGAATTTTCAGTAACTAAAACCGATTTAAAACACGTTGATGCTAACCCAGAATATAACTACTACTTCAATCTGGACGAAATCTGTATTGGCTACTCCTGCGTCAAGACGAATATCCCGGGTAAAAGCTCCTCCGGTAACTACAACTTTAAAACACTTCGCTTCCCTATTCCTGATTCCATGGATTCAATTCCACTCAAAGTTGGCTTTCGTACGATAAAATGTCGGTCATTGGAGGCAGGGCGCCACGAACCTTGCGTCCAGACCACCATCAGTATGGACCGCAAATCATTTCAATTACTTCTGAATCCTGCATCAGCTTCCTATAAGTACCACAGGAGCAGGAATTCACCCCCGTTGTCTGCTGAACTTGTTTATGATAGTAAGAATGATAAACATTTCATCATTAAAACTGATTATAATAATGATGTGTTCCCCGATGAGCATTTTTTCTTCACTTTATACAGAGTCTGTTTTGGAAATTATTGCCTGGATACTGATATCACCAGCAGATCTTCATCCGAGGGCTTTCACTACAAAACACTGTATTTTCATACTTCCGAAAAATTATTTACGGATTTACTAAACTTTTTTAATCCAAATTTCTATATACCGTCGGGCGGGAATGGACTGACTTTTTATCAGTACGATCGATTGGCCCTTATTAATAGGTTTATATTTATGACATCAGGAAACGGCTATTGCCCGTTGAATATGAGTAGTTGCTTAAAGTGTTTCTTATTTTCTAAGTAAAGAAAAGTAAGTAAGGAAAAAGATAGCCACAAAATTTGACATCCCCTTCACTGATCTATGGTTTTCTCTCGCTTGATAATTCAGCGGGAGAAAACCATGACTCTGGCTCGCAGCGCATTAATCAATCCAGGCCCCTATTACCACTGCATGGCATCGCTGATGCTGCTCAGAGCAAGGCGGAATTATTGCGCGCTTCTGAATTCGCCGTCGAGTATTGCCAGCGTTTAATGAGTATCAGCTGGTTTATGCGCTGTCTTAACGAACATCTTGCTCGAAAAGCTAATGAAGACTAGCGCAAAGGTCGATTTTGGGAGGGACGTTTTTAAGGAGTTATTTGTTTTCCTTTTTATTTATTGGGTGTCCTTTACTTTTTTTCGGCATGGCGAACTAAGATCAATGTGTAAAAACGACTATGTTCCTGTAGATGGCTGGTAGAAATAGTCTATCCTTGTCGCATATTGAACGGAAGGAGACTCATTAATGAGACAAAGCCTCTTTGGTGATGTTGTAAAGGCCATTCCGACACTTACATCTGTTCAGGCCAGGCCGAAGAGTTGGCTGGGATAGCGTTAGATGAAACGTTCTTGAGGGAGTCATTCAGGGGACAACGGGAGGAGTTGTCTCGGCCTGCCCGAAAGAGAGGTAATGCTGGACTGTTTTATCATCAACTATCGAAGGGGACATAGCTTGCGAAAACGGTCGTTCAGCATTCAGATGCAAGCTGAATGGCTATTTTGTTTATTTTGTCGACTAACAGGATGATGTCCTGCAGGAGGTTGGAGCTTTGATCAGGTTTATTGTTACAGTCCTGTCCTTATTGGCTTTTTTAACGGGCAACTGTTTTGCAGACTCTGCTAAAAAATGGTCAATTGACCCGCATTTTTTTGATGATTACTACGCCACTTTTATCGACCGCAGTGCTGGCGAACCTCTCTATTTTATCCATAAAATCACTGGAGAGAGTCTCTATGTCGGGAAAGATATCCCCCTGAAAAACCTCATTGGCTATCGCTTGCAAAGACAGCACTTCAATGGCATTGAACCTGCTGATATTGATGTCGTACAGTCAATAGTGATTAATGAAAACAGCACGCTTAAGGACATTTTTTTTGCCCCCAGTGAATACGCATACATAGCAACCCGGTTATGTCTTTATGCGCCCGATGGTACATTGGTCGGTCAGAAGTGTACCGACCGCTATTTCGGCCATACCCATTACCCGGAAGGCTCAAAACCGGCGAATTACTATTACGGTTTTGACTGGGACTTCCATGTAACCTGGGTCGCCGATAAGGCCGAAGACCGACAACTTCCTTTTTTCCACAATTCTCATACCAACACCAACTGGTATCTCGGCAGGGATCTGCCCATTTCTGCACTGAATGGCTACCGGCTCCGTGTTCGCCCCATCAACATGTTCGGCCATATCTCCCCGGGTGGCCTGGATGTCAGGATTGATGAACAGACTACCATTGATGACCTGGTATTCAACCTTGGCAGACTTGGGGGGAGTTTGAATGCCGCCCGTATCTGTTTATATAACCCGTATGGTGTGCCGGTGGGGGGCAACAAGAGCTGCACGGATCCCTACTATGGCCACAATTACAACCCCTACCTGTCTGAACCTCCGGACTACGGCTATGATGGAAAAATCATAACTGTTGGGAAAGAAATCGGCCCGAAACAGGATTTTATTGACGACTATGGTAGTTTTTCTAAGGAAATTTCTGAAACTGGGGAGGTCACTTTTGCCCTGAGATTTTTCCATAATGACAATATCCCCCTGACCCTGAATTTATCGGATGCTTATAAGATTGACCTGAAGCGTTATAAGGCCACCATTACCGATATGGATTCCGGCAAACGTTTTGACTTTCCGCTTCAGAGCCGTAATTCTAATCTCACGTTGTCTCTCACTGTATCCCAGGGGCTTGAAGCGAACTATAAACGACTATGGATGATTGAGGATGATGGCGACAAGCTCTACAGAGACAGTGCACTTAAACTGTCTGATATAACGACATCGGATCAAACGATAGCCCGCGTCATTAGTGAGCCCTTCTATCAGATTGATAACCCGACCAATACCAATGTTGAGTTTATCCGGTTAAATGCCAATGTGTATCTCGGCGGCACGTACAGTCACCATATTACCAAGCGTTGTTTCGATTACCATCCGATTATTAAATTTCTGAAGGGCATGATGTTGGGTGATGCCGGCGTTATGGGAACGGTGTGTGGCCCTCTCGTGATCAGACCCTTGAATCTAGAGTATGTATCCCCCTTGAAAAAAGAGATTACCCATGCCAATCCCCTCCCTCATGCAGTTCAGGATAGTGTGGGCTACACCTTACAACACTCTCTTAGCCTGAAAGATGAAGATTCCGTGGCCTTCCTGACCGGCATCCGCCACTGCCATCTGGACATTGATCATGTACTGGAAGAAACCCGTCATCGCCGGGCACCAGGGGGGTGTTTTGACCGGGTGCAGCGGATGACAGCACTGTTTGCAGTGCTGAGATTGAATATCCAGGGCATGCTCGATACGGTCATTGACAGTATTTTGAACAGAGGTGTTATTCCCGGAGAAGCCTATCCGGAAGGTGAAGCGCCGTCTGGAGGAGAGGAAGAGGAACGTCTGATTGCAACCGTTAACGAAGTTGGCCGGGACGAAGCCATCGAGGCCCTCACTACGTATGGCGCCATTTCCGCGCAGGCCGCTGCCGCTAATTCCCAGGCGTTTTACTCATCAGACTCAGGGGACGCCCGGTCAGGGCCTGAAATACAAGAGGCCGTTGCTGATGGTATTGCCGGGTTTTACCGGTTGAGTTCCCCCCGGGATTTTCGCCCGCTGAGGAATGTTGTTCGCAGAGTTGCGAACAATGGTACGGTGGTAGAGCATCCGGACGAACAGTATCGGGTCCGAATAGTGGAAATCACTACGGCTAACCTGTCCCGTCGGGGTGATGTGTTTGATGAGTTGGTGACGATACTCGAAAATTGGTTGAGAGTCCTTCCTCGTGGGACCTGGGGGGATGTTGACGAGAATCAGATCGAGTATGATGCAAGATCAATCGTCACCTCCATGTTGGATCATATCAGGCGCTATCAAGAGGGGCATATATTCGATTTGCCAGATTTTCTCGGATTTGTTTACAACATGGACAATGAGCTGCTTGGTCTGTCTTTTGGTTCAATGAGGCCTGGAGCGACCTACAGTGCGGACTTAGGTGTTGTCCGTCCGGAGGATTTGCGGCATATTCCGGGTGCCTATCGAAGTGCTGTCGCCTATTTAAGAAGCCAAATGCTGCGCCGGGCATTTACCCTGGGGGCAGAACGAGCGGAAGCTCAGGCAGTTTCCCCTTACAGCGCCAAAAGCGTTTTCAAACTTGGCTTTTGGCGTGATGAGTTCTAAGGCAATCTATCAATCACTGCGTGGTTTATCCTGTCTGTCTGGCATGATATTGGCCTTAAGGGCAGAGGTTGAGCGATTAAATTGGCAACTGGGCAAATAAGGATGGGCAAATAAGTGGGTAAATAAGGACAGCCATAAAATTTGGCACACCCTTTCACTTATCTATGGTTTTCTCTCGCTTGATAATTCAGCGGGAGAAAACCATGACCCTGGCTCGCAGCGCGTTGATAGATTCAGGCAGCCCCTATGACCACTGGGTAGTGGTCCAAATGTGTGTGTTGCCATTTTGGAGGCCTTGCGTACTAACGCTTCCAAGGATGCCAGCCACACATCTGGCCCACTACCGGTATATTGAAGTTAAAAGCGGAAGGACTGTCCGTTTCTGCCAATGGAGGCAAGCGTAAATCTGGCACATTGCTGGTTGCTGCCTGAGAAGTTGGAAGCCTCGCCCGATAGGGCGAGGAGCAGTCACAATCACAGTTTGACCGCTGGCAAACTCTAGGTACTGCCTTGCCAATATGGCTTCAGGAAGCAGTTTCAGAATCGGTCATCCAGCGCTATGAAACCTGCTACGACTGTCTGTGGAAAGTATTGAAGCGCTACCTGAAAGAAGGTCTGGGGTTGCCCGACGTACCAAATAGTCCAAAGCCACTATTTCGGATAGCCAATGAGAACCATTTGCTGTCTGGTGATATTGCTCAGTGGCTTATATATGCTGATACGCGTATTGCTGCCAAGCGTTACCAGAACCGGTGTTCAGTTTGCGCCAGAATACGCACAGTTTTGCAGACCATATATCACCCTGGCTTGTTCCTTACCCTCTTTACAAGTTGTCATAACTGTTTTGCGGAACCTTAAAATTCAGGATTTTCTCGATATATCCCCCCCTATAAGACTCGTCTTTAATATTGGTATTAAGACACCCGACCTTATCAAGACAGAATCGATTCAACACGAAGGAATAGTGAACTTCCGGGGTAATTGTGTGATCAAAATCGGTTTTAACCGCGTACATCTCGCCTTTGCTGTTTGCTACAAGCGGGGCTTTCAGTGTTGGATACTTATAACTTTCGTAATATTCAAAATAGACATGGACTGGCCGCCCTAAAGCCTCATACGTTTCGCTGGTTATTTCAATTATTGCACGTGGACGAGTCGGATTACAGTAAGTAGTTGCGCCATAAAATTGGTTACAGTTCTTTACCTTCCTGAAGCCGATCCTGACCGGGTATTTGGAACCGGAGCGGGTGAATTTCAAACTCTTATAAGTGTAAGTTCCCTGACTGTTCGTATCAATTTCAGTATCCTGACAGTTTTTATCAAAACAGATCTTGCTCATGGTATAGGACTCTTTATCATAACGGCCATAATCTTCATTGAAAAAACCGTTTATTTCCATGTCGATGTCGCCAAATTTTGCTAAAACCAACCTTTCTCTTCTACTAAATGTTCCGGGACGTAGTGCGTAGTACGAAAACTCGGCAAAGGCAGGGCTGCCCAGCATATTGTACTG
This sequence comes from uncultured Oceanospirillales bacterium, assembly GCA_947040555.1. Classification (GTDB taxonomy): domain Bacteria; phylum Pseudomonadota; class Gammaproteobacteria; order Pseudomonadales; family Endozoicomonadaceae; genus Sansalvadorimonas. The sequence continues at coordinate 31,633 of CAMRBW010000027.1, forward strand.
CTCCATACTCATTGACACCATTGTCCGGGCACACCGGTTAATGTTAAAAATTTGGCACTTTACCATCGCAAAGCCCACTTTAACTGGTACGGTTTGTGCGTTAACAGA
>CAMRBW010000028.1 GCA_947040555.1 uncultured Oceanospirillales bacterium
TTATAATCCGGGCCGGCTGCCGGTATAGCGTTCTTTGATGAACTCTTATAATCCCCCGGCTCCGTCCGGGGTCATTTAACTGAATTGTTCCCTCAACTGCATCTGAGGATCGATAGCTTGGTGCATACTCCGGCACTGGGCTCACACTATGCGCTCAGCGAAATAAAGCGCAAGAATCCCCTGCCATATCACAACAGTCATTGCTCAAAAACCATAGACAGTATTACCCGTAAGCAGGGCAGCCTTATCACGAACCAGATCCGACAAGTGAGGAACTGACCCGCCCCCAGAAACTCTTCCCGAGCGCGGTGAAGCTTCCCCCTTCTCGATGTGAACACCATGGAGCATGCCATCACCTTCAAAATAGTGACTAGCCGTAACAGGTAGGCGGGTTGATACCATCCCGCACATACAGGCCACTGAGTTCGGGCGGAATATGGCCCTCAGTCTTGAGTTTTTTGACTGTGACCTCATTGTGTACCGGCCGAAAATTACCCTCCTGCCAAAATTTGACCTCTTCATGACCGGGAGATGGTAAGACACTTGTCGCTGAAATACCCAGGCTGCTTATTTTCAGAAACTCTCTTCGGTTCATCATGGCTACCTTCATGCCTACTGATTCTGGTAGAGGAAGTGCAGACCTGTGTCAGGGGATATAATCGAGCACGGGCATCAGCCAGCGTTCCGTCTCTGCCATTGTCCAGCCTTTGCGCTGAGCGTAACTCACCACCTGATCTTTCTGGATTTTCCCGATGGCAAAGTACTTCGACTCCGGGTGGGAAAAGTACCAGCCGCTGACCGATGCTGTTGGCCACATGGCGTAGTGCTCCGTGAGAGAAACGCCGATCTGTTGTTCTGCATCCAGCAGTCGGAACAGTGTCGCTTTCTCCGTATGATCCGGACAGGCGGGATAACCGGGGGCAGGGCGGATGCCGGTGTAGCGCTCTTTGATTAGCTCTTGATGGGTCAGTTGTTCGCTGGTGGCGTAACCCCAGAGCTCGGTGCGTACTTTGCGGTGCATGTACTCGGCCAGCGCTTCGGCCAGACGATCAGCCAGTGCCTTGACCATAATGCTCTGATAGTCATCGTGTTTCTGCTCGAAGGATTGGGCGAGTTTATCCACGCCAATACCGGCAGTAACCACGAAACCACCGATGTAGTCTGTGATGCCTGATTCTTTTGGGACAACGAAATCTGAAAGACAGAGGTTCGGTTTACCATCGGGTTTTTGGGTCTGCTGGCGCAGGTGGTGGAGATGAACCGTTGTGCCGTCGTCTGTGGTCACTTCAAGATCATCACGGTTGACCTGATTGGCAGGCCAGAAGCCGAGCACCGCTTTCGCTTTGATTTCACCGGTATTCTCGAAACGATCCAGCATGGCCTGGGCATCGTTATAGAGCTTGGTCGCCTCTTCACCCACTACCTCATCATGGAGGATTTTCGGGTATTTGCCGTGGAGGTCCCAGGTAATAAAGAACGGGGTCCAGTCGATAGTGTCCCGCAGCTCTTTCAGGCTGATATCGTCGAATACTTTCGTACCGGTGAAGGATGGCTTTGGTGGCTGATAACCCTGCCAGTCAATAGAAGGGCGCCGTTGACTCAACTGTGCAAACGGCACGGACTGGGTATTGTGGCGACGCTTACCATAACGCTGGCGAATGGTGTCGTATTCTTCTTTGAGACCGGCGACAAAGGGACTCTTCAGCTTTTTATTGATCAGGCTGGTGGCGACACTGACGCTACGGGAGGCATCCGTTACATAGACCACCTGGTCATTCTGATACTGTTGTTCAATCTTGACGGCGGTATGGGCTTTGGAGGTGGTGGCCCCGCCGATCATCAGGGGAATATGAAAATCCTGCCGCTGCATCTCTTTGGCGACATGAACCATTTCGTCCAGTGACGGGGTAATCAGGCCGGAGAGGCCGATAATATCGACATTTTTTTCCCGTGCCGTTTTGAGAATGGTCTCTGCCGACACCATAACCCCAAGGTCAATAACTTCATAGTTATTGCACTGGAGTACGACACCGACAATGTTTTTGCCGATATCGTGGACATCGCCCTTAACCGTCGCCATCAGGATTTTACCTTTGGCCTGCACCTTGCCGTTTTTCTCCGTTTCTATGAAAGGAACAAGATGAGCGACAGCCTGCTTCATAACCCGTGCGCTCTTGACCACCTGGGGCAGAAACATCTTGCCGGCACCGAACAGGTCACCCACGATGTTCATGGCATCCATCAGTGGCCCTTCGATCACCTCAATAGGGCGATTCGCCTGCAGTCGGGCCTGTTCGGTATCTTCGACAATAAAGGTGTTGATGCCTTTCACCAGCGCATGCCCGATACGTTGACCGACCGGTAGAGAGCGCCAGCTAGTGTCTTCCGTGTTCTGCTGCTTTCTGCCATCGCTTCGGAATCGCTCGGCGATAGACAACAGATTCTCAGTAGCTGCCGGCGTGCGGTTAAGCACCACATCTTCAACGGCCTGTTTCAGATCTTCGGGAATATCTTCATAGAGGGCCAGCTGTCCCGCATTGACAATCCCCATGGAGAGACCGGCTTTAATGGCGTGGTAGAGGAAAACGGCATGAATCGCCTCCCGCACCGGGTTATTACCCCGAAAAGAGAAGGAGACATTACTGACGCCCCCGGAGATTATTGTGTGCGGCAGGTTTTTGCGAATCCACACACAGGCTTGAATAAAGTCAACAGCGTAGTTGTTGTGCTCGGCCATACCGGTGGCAATAGCGAAAATATTGGGGTCGAAGATGATATCTTCCGGTGGGAAGCCAATGTCGTTAACCAGGATGTTATAGGCCCGCTGGCTGATTTCGATTTTGCGTGCAAAGGTGTCTGCCTGACCCTCTTCATCGAAGGCCATCACTACGACCGCCGCGCCATAGCGCAGACAGAGTCTGGCGTAGTGGCGGAAGATCTCTTCACCCTCCTTAAGGCTGATCGAGTTAACAATGCCCTTGCCCTGGATGCACTTCAGTCCCGCTTCAATCACCTCCCATTTGGAAGAGTCCAGCATCACCGGTACCCGGGAAATATCAGGTTCCGAGGCGATCAGATTGAGAAAGCGGGGCAGGGCGGAGAGCGCGTCGAGCATCCCCTCGTCCATATTGATATCGATAATCTGGGCGCCGTTGACCACCTGCTTGCGGGCAACATCGAGAGCCGTGTCGTAGTCGCCTTCCTTAATCAGTCGTTTAAAACGGGCAGAGCCGGTGACGTTACACCGCTCACCGACGTTTACGAACAGGGAATCTTTCGTGATGGTGAAAGGCTCAAGGCCGCTTAGACGACAGGCTCTCTTTGGCTTGGCCGGGCGGCGTGGCGGCAGGTCTTTCACTGCTTCGGCAATGGCCTTGATATGGGCCGGCGTTGTACCGCAACAGCCTCCGATAATATTGACCAGTCCGGAGCGGGCGAACTCCCCAACAATCTCCGCCATCTGTTCCGGGGTTTGATCGTACTCGCCAAATGCATTAGGCAGCCCGGCATTGGGGTGGGCATTGACAAAGCAGTCAGCGATACGGGACATCTCTGCCAGGTGGGGGCGCAACTCTTTGGCGCCGAGGGCGCAGTTAAGACCGATACTGATCGGTCTGGCATGGCGCAGGGCGTTATAGAAGGCTTCCGTAGTTTGTCCGGAGAGAGTACGGCCCGAGGCATCGGTAATGGTTCCGGAGATCATAATGGGCAGTTCAAAGCCCCGCTCCTCGAACACCGTCTGTACGCCGAAGATGGCGGCTTTGGCATTGAGGGTATCGAAAATGGTTTCGATCAGAATAAAGTCGACCCCCCCTTCAATCAGGGCACGGGTGGACTCTCTATAATTGTCAGCCAGTTCATCGAATGTCACATTGCGATAGCCGGGATCATTAACATCGGGAGAGAGTGAGCTGGTGCGGCTGGTGGGCCCAATGACACCGGCCACATAGCGAGGTCGGCCTGTTTCCTCTTCCACATTTCGAGCGCTATCGACGGCAAGCCGGGCGGCTGCAAGATTGATTTCGGGAACCAGATCCTCCATGCCATAGTCGGCCATGGAGATGCGGGTGGCATTGAAGGTATTGGTTTCAACAATATCGGCACCAGCCTCGAAGTAGGCTTTGTGGATATTGGCGATAATGGCGGGCTGAGTCAGTACCAGTAGATCATTATTGCCTTTTAGATCGGAAGGCCAGTCGGCAAAACGTTCACCACGGTAATCCTTTTCTTCCAGCTTATGGCTTTGAATCATCGTTCCCATCGCGCCATCCAGAATCAGAATTCTCTGTTCGAGGGCGGCAGAAAAATCTTCTAAACGGCTCCGGGCGCGCATGGGAGAATATCCTGTTTTTTTTATTGTTTTCAGAGTTTTTATCTATTTTTGCTGGTGGATAGGAAAAATGCTCGCTTCGATAAGCGCACTTTTAAACGTAAAGGAAAGCGCTGTCTGGATCAATCGGGTAGGGCATCTCACCTTGGAGTAAGGTGAGACGCCGTTTTTTTATGACGTGACTGGTTTTATGGTTCTACGGAGGGAGAGGCAGGCACATTTCGACCCTTGACCAGGATCGATACACCCAGAGCCAGTACCAGCATTGCCATGGTGAAGGCTGCCAGAGGCGAGGTGTTGTTCAGGGGGGCGTTGCCGACCAGATAGCTGACGGCGCTGGCGACAATCATCTCCAGAAAGAAAATCAGACCGGCTCCTGTGCCGGCATGCTGATCAAGATGGGACAGTGCCTTGGCCTGGTAAGAGGGCAGGAACAGGCCGAGACCGGCTTCATAGATAATAATACCGATGACCAGTCCGGTCAGTGACTGACCATCGGTCAGTATCGCGCTGACAAAGGCGATAAGGGCGCCAATCACCAGACCGGCCCAGGCCAGCAGGGTTGCTTTTCGGCGACCAAGCAGGTCGGTAATCTTGCCGGCAGCACTGCTGGCGAGGATGTAAGCACCCATGACCATGCCGAAGATCATGCCGTAATCACGGGGCGTGATCTCAAAGTGGCCGATCAGGATAAAGGGCGCACCCACCACAAAAACAAAAGCGCCGGCGAAGGCCATAGCGGCTGTTAGCGCAGGAGCCATGTACTGTCGATCTTTGAAAAGGATACCGAAGCTGGTGAATGTCTCCAGCAGTCTGGCGTCGGGATTGGTTTTGTCTTGGCCGGGCAGCAGGGTGACAGCAATGATGCCAACGACACCAATCAGCAGCATCAGCCCAAAGCTGGCCTGCCAGCCCATAGTCTGTTGCAGGACTCCGCCAATGGTGGGTGCGACCATGGGCGCGACCATCATGGTGGCGCCGATCATGCCCAGAATACGGACATCACTGTTTTCGCCCTTATAAAGATCCCGGGCCAGAACACGGGAGAGTGCCGTGCCAAAGCAGCCGAAAATCGCCTGCACCAGACGGGCAGCGATAAAGATTTCAATAGTTGAGGTCAGCAATATGGTGAGGGTTGCCAGCAGGTAGATGGCATATCCGCCCATCAGGGTGCGACGGTAACCAAAACGCTCGGAGACCGGGCCAACAATCAGCATGGACAGGGCAAAGCCCAGCATAAAGATGCTGACCGTCCATTGTGAGGTGTCTGCGGTGGTGCCGAATGCTTCGGTAATCGCGGGCAGTGAAGGGGTAAACAGGTCAATAGACAGTGGCCCAATCATGGCGAAAAGCACCAGGATAAGGAATATCAACCGTGGCTGCGTTGCCGGGTTCAGACGATACAAAGTGAACTCCCAAATCAAACAGAAAAAGCCAGACCAATGCTGGCGATACAAACCGGTCAGGATACCGAACTCATCCCCGATACGGGTATTGTTGTAATTACGGATATAATGCCAGATTGAGTTTAAGTCAGTCGGCCGCCGTACGCCGGTCTGCCTACAGAAATACCGTTACATTCACCGGTCTTTCTGATCGAAAGGGCTTCAACCGGCTTTCAGCTCTGCGCAAGAGGCGAGTTTGCGCTATAACCAAGTAGTAAAGTAGGGCTTTAACGGCTGGGGAGAAGGGCGTAAAATCCCCCTGATAACTCACACAGGAATAGCAATCTTGAGTATTTCGGAACCTGCAATTCAGTTCACAGAAAGTGCCCAATCCTACCTCACCGAGCTGCTGGAAAAGCAGGGTGTTGATGGCATCGGTGTGCGTTTGTTTGTCTCCAGCCCTGGCACCCCTCACGCAGAAACCTGTCTGGCCTACTGCAAACCAGGTGAGGAAAAGGAAGGTGATATCTCCATGCAGCTGGATGGCTTTATGGCATGGATCGAACACGACAGCGTACCTTTTTTGGAAGACGCGACGGTGGACTATGCCGCCGATAAGATGGGCGGTCAGCTGACCATCAAAGCCCCCAATGCCAAGATGCCCAAGGTTAACGAAGATAGCGCCATTGATCAGAAGATCAATTACTATCTGGCGACGGAGATCAACCCGAGTCTGGCTTCCCATGGTGGTCAGGTACAATTGGTGGAGATGGATGAGGAGGGCTATGCCATCCTTCAGTTTGGCGGCGGCTGTCAGGGGTGTGCCAGCGTTGACCTGACCCTCAAGGATGGCGTGGAAAGAACACTGATGACCTGTATTCCGGAGCTGAAAGGCATACGGGATGTCACTGACCATACCGTTAAAGATAACGCTTACTACAAGTAAGTTCGGCCGTCGAAAAGCCAGACTGTGCAGTCTGGCTTTTTTGTACCCCTAAAATATATACCCAATATTATACAATCATATTCTACCCGTATTGGTAATCATTGCCCTATCTCAGTCGGCCTTCTTATTTGGCAAATTAGGGTAAAACCCTCAGGGCGGTGGCATGAGCATTAGCAGGCGACAGGACATTGCTGCACGGAACATCTCAGGGCTGCTGTAGTTGTGTCGTATGCTTTAGCCTGATCTTTGGACGGGACGGTCTGGGGACGTCTGTGGCGCAGGAGGGGAGGGGCTATAAATCCTGGTCTGAATTCATATTACCGAATTCCGACCAGGTGGGAGGATGGGTTACTTCACACTTTTGATTTGTTGCTTCAGCTTTTCAACCAGCTTCTTGCCCCTGGCGCTGAGGCTCAGGCGGAAATAACGACCATCGTCCTCATGCTGAACCTTTTTCAGAAAGCCAAGACCAGGACGGTCATGACGACCTTCACCAAGGCGCTTGACGCTCACTGCGATATCGCTGGGCGTACCACAGTCAAGCTTGCCATCATTCACAAGGTCAGTGATAGTCTCCCCCGGGTTTTCGGCGACCACCAACAGAATCTGCCATTGGATAATGGTCAGCGGATGGTCCTGTAATATCTTCGTAAGCTTTATCAGTGATTTTATTGTCATTGCAGATTCCTCGCTGGGTGCATGTCAATCCATGACTTTTGTTAATACCTGACAGCCCGATTGTACTTTAAGTATTAGGGCATGGCTAAATATTAGTCAGAATGGCGGTCTGCATGCAAATAAACACATAGGCAAAGACCTAATAGTTTGTTGGCATTTTGTTATCAAGTGCAACTTTGTCACCCAACAGTGCGAAGTGGGCAAATATGCGACAGGTTAACGTTACAAGTGTAATGGTCTAGGAGGCTGTCCGAGAATATCGGTTGAGATTAAAATTCAGCAAAACGAGGTCACTTTTTCGATAAATTTGTGCGAATAGAGGGGCTATTCAATCAAATTCATTGAAAAAACGGGTCATTTTTCTGGATTTTAGGCTGAGCTTTCTATTCTCGGACAGCCTCCTAGAAACCAGAGAGCTAAAAATTAGAGGGTCAAAAACCAGATGATAGAATAGCCAGACTCAACGATATTCGACTATTTTATTTTCTGCCTCTCGTTTACCTGAATATTCTCTGGCTTTACACTGACTCCATACTCTTTCTCTCTTTGGGCGCAAAAATCCCCCTGAAGAGGCGCTTACAAAAATAAAAAATTGTGCGAACAGAGGCTGATACCATGTCTTATATCATGCATGATCTTGATTTTGGATTAGACGAAACCATCAATATGTTCCGGGAGCAGGTGCGACAGTTCGCCCTGGCCGAGATCGCTCCAAGAGCCGCCGCCATCGATAGGGATAACCTTTTTCCCGCGGATCTCTGGAAAAAATTCGGGGATATGGGTCTTCTGGGGATTACCGCTTCGGAGGCGTTCGGCGGTTTGGGTATGGGCTATGTGGCTCATGCCGTGGTGATGGAGGAGATTAGTCGTGCTTCTGCCTCCGTTGCTCTCAGTTATGGCGCTCACTCCAATCTCTGTGTCAACCAGATATCCCTGAACGGCACCGAGCCGCAAAAACGCAAATATCTTCCCGGTCTGATCAGTGGAACCGACGTCGGTGCTCTGGCTATGAGTGAGTCCGACTCTGGGTCTGATGTGGTCAGTATGCGTCTGCGCGCCGAGGATAAAGGTGACCATTTTCTTTTGAACGGCAGCAAAATGTGGATTACCAACGGCCCCGATGCCAACACCTATGTGATCTATGCCAAAACCGATCCCGAGAAAAAGGCGCACGGCATTACCGCTTTTATCGTGGAGCGGGATGCGCCCGGTTTCAGTCGTTCACTCCATCTGGACAAACTCGGCATGCGCGGCTCCAACACCTGCGAGCTGGTATTTGAGAACACTGTTGTACCCAGGGAAAATATTCTCGGGGCGTTAAACGGCGGGGTGAAAGTGCTGATGAGTGGTCTTGATTATGAACGTGTGGTGCTGGCGGCGGGTCCGACCGGTATTATGCGCGCTTGTATGGATGAAGTTTTGCCGTATATCCATGAGCGCAAGCAGTTTGGTCAGCCGATTGGTGAATTCCAGCTGGTTCAGGGCAAAGTGGCGGATATGTACAGCACCATGAACGCCTGTCGTGCCTATCTGTATGCGGTGGCCGGTGCCTGTGACCGGGGCGAAAGTTCCCGCAAAGATGCCGCCGGCGTCATTCTCTACTGTGCAGAGAAGGCCACCCTGATGGCGCTCGATGCCATTCAGCTGCTCGGAGGCAATGGCTATACCAATGATTATCCGGTGGGACGTCTGCTGCGGGATGCCAAGCTGTATGAGATCGGTGCCGGGACATCAGAAATTCGCCGTATGCTTATCGGTCGAGAGCTGTTTGCCGGTCACTGATCTTCTCGAAGTGCTTGCCTAAGCATGAGAAGGCCCGTTCAATGAGAGCACAGGAAAATAGAATAAAATATGCCTGTCATTGCCAGCAAAGCCAAAACATCGTCGCCGGAGTTTGCCGAGAACCGGGCGGCCATGCAGACACTGATCGATCAGCTGAACGAGCTGTCCGATACCCTCGCGCTCGGCGGCCCTGAAGCTTCCCGCATACGCCACCAGCAGCGGGGAAAGCTACTGGTTCGGGATAGAATTAATGGCCTGCTTGATGCCGGTTCCCCCTTTTTGGAGCTGGGGCACTTCGCCGCTTATAACGTTTACGATGAGGAAGTTCCGGCGGCAGGGGTTGTTGCCGGCATTGGTCGGGTCTCCGGCCGACTCTGCATGATTGTTGCCAATGATGCCACGGTCAAAGGGGGAACCTATTATCCGCTGACCGTGAAAAAGCATCTGCGCGCTCAGGCCATCGCTTCAGAAAATCACCTGCCCTGCCTCTATCTGGTTGACTCCGGCGGTGCCAATCTTCCCCGTCAGGATGAGGTGTTTCCTGACCGTGACCATTTTGGTCGCATATTTTTTAACCAGTCCACGATGTCCGCCAGAGGTATTGCCCAGATTGCGGTGGTTATGGGCTCCTGTACGGCGGGTGGCGCCTATGTTCCGGCTATGGCGGATGAGAGCATCATTGTTCGTAACCATGGCACTATATTTCTTGCCGGTCCGCCGCTGGTGAAAGCGGCCACCGGAGAAGAGGTGACGGAAGAGGCGCTGGGCGGGGCCGATATTCATGGCCGGGTGTCGGGTGTCGTCGACCATGTGGCAGAGAATGATCACCACGCTCTGCAGCTGGCTCGGCAAGCGGTGGCCTGTCTTAACACGGCGCCACCGGTGCTGCCCGATACCATAAACTCTCGTCCTCCCCGTCTTGATATCAATGAATTGCCCGGGATTATTCCCGCCAGCCTGAAAACCCCCTACGATATTCGGGAAGTGATTGGTCGTATTGTCGATGGCTCGGAATTCGATGAGTTTAAAGCCCGTTATGGCACAACCCTGGTCACGGGGTTTGCCCGTCTGCATGGTCATCCGGTCGGTATCATAGCTAACAATGGCATCCTGTTTTCCGAATCGGCGCTAAAGGGCGCTCACTTTGTCGAATTGTGTTGCCAGCGCAAAATTCCGCTGATTTTCCTTCAGAACATTACCGGCTTTATGGTGGGTGCCCGCTATGAAGCCGACGGCATCGCCAAACAGGGTGCCAAATTGGTCAACGCTGTCGCCTGTGCGCGTGTCCCCAAGCTGACCGTTATTGTCGGTGGCAGTTTTGGTGCCGGAAACTATGGTATGTGTGGTCGCGCCTATGATCCCCGCTTTCTGTGGAGCTGGCCCAACGCCAGAATTTCGGTGATGGGCGGCGAGCAGGCGGCTTCGGTACTGACCATGATCAAAAGTGCCGCCGCCGCTAAGCGCGGACAGCCCTGGACAGACGAGCAAGAAGCCAGTTTTCACAAGCAGATGGTTGATGACTACGACTGTATGGGCAGTCCGTTATACGCCAGTGCCCGCTTGTGGGACGATGGCATTATCGATCCCCGAGATACCCGGGATGTGTTGGGTTTGAGCCTGGCTGTTGCGCTCAATGCCCCTGTCGAAGAGACCCGCTTCGGCGTCTTTCGCATGTAAGCCGCAGGAAAGAGGACGTTTATGTCTATGGAGACTTCTTTGAAAACTGCTCTGAATAAAAAAGGTATTGCCCAGTTAACCCTGAATTGTCCGGAGAAACATAATGCCTTCGATAATGTCATCATCGACGAGATCACTGAGCGTTTAAAAAACTGGCAGATCGACGACTCCGTACGGGCTCTGGTGATCGATGCTCGTGGGGATACCTTCTGTGCCGGTGCCGATATCGCCTGGATGAAACGCTCGGCCGGCCTTGATTATCGGGTCAACCTTGCCGATGCCGGCGCACTGGCGGAGATGATGCGCTGTCTTGATCGCTTTCCTGTACCGATTATCACGCTGGTTCAGGGCGCCGCATTCGGTGGCGCACTGGGTATTATCTGTTGCAGTGATATTGTACTGGCGACAGAGGATGCCCGTTTCTGTCTGAGTGAGGTGAAGTTGGGTATTGTGCCCTCGGTGATCAGCCCCTACGTAATCCGTACTATGGGTGAACGTCAGGCCCGTCGCTACATGCTGACTGCGGAGATGATCACTGCCAGCAAAGCGCTGGACCTTAATCTCGTCCACCAGCTTTTTGCCAGCAGTGATGAAGCGAGGGTCAAGGCCGAAGAGCTGCTGGATACTCTGCTGTGCAACGGTCCCGAGGCTGTGCGCTGTTGCAAGCAGCTTATTATCGATATCAGTGGGCGAAAAATTGATGCCGGGCTTGTGGAGTATACCGGTCGAGTGATTGCCGATATTCGCAATACCCCTGAAGGACAGGAAGGTCTGACTGCATTTCTGGAGAAGCGTCAGCCCAGCTGGGTGGTGAACAGGTAGGAAATATCATGACAGCATCCATAATAAAACCGATAAAAAAGCTGTTGATTGCCAATCGGGGTGAGATCGCCTGCAGGATTATTCGCACGGCAAAATCTTTGGGTATCGAGACCGCCCTTATCTGCTCGGAGCCTGATGCTCACAGTCTGGCGAGCACGCTGGCAGATACTCTCTTCGTTATAGGTCCGGCGGAGGCCAGCAAAAGTTATCTGGATCACAACAAGATTATTGCGGTCGCCCACCGCTGGCAGGCCGATGCTGTGCATCCCGGTTATGGCTTTCTCTCTGAGAATGCCGACTTTGCCCAGGCGCTGGCGGCTGAAAATATTCTCTTTATCGGTCCACCCGCTCAGGCTATGGTCAATATGGCTTCCAAGAGTGAGGCCAAACGGTTGATGGCGCAGGCCGGTGTCCCTCTGCTCAACGGTTACCACGGTCAACAGCAGGACGATGACACGCTCAGACAAGCGGCCGACAAGATAGGCTACCCCGTTATGCTAAAAGCGGCGGCCGGTGGGGGTGGTAAAGGGATGCGTATAGTGTTGTGCGCGGATGAGTTTTCAGAGGCCCTGGCGGCCGCCCGACGTGAAGCTGAAAAGGCATTCGGGGATACGATCATGCTGGTAGAGAGATATCTGCCCGCACCAAGACATATTGAAGTACAGATTTTTTTCGACCAGCACGGGCAGGGCGTCTACCTGTTTGATCGGGACTGCTCTATTCAGCGCCGCCATCAAAAGGTGATCGAAGAGGCGCCCGCTCCCGATTTAACCGATGATCTTCGCAAACGCATGGGGGAGGCGGCTCTGGCTGCCGGACACTCTATCGATTATGTCGGCGCGGGTACGGTGGAGTTTCTGCTGGAAGGTGACCGGTTCTACTTTATGGAGATGAATACACGGTTGCAGGTCGAACATCCGGTCACCGAGATGATTACCGGTCAGGATCTGGTAGCGTGGCAGATTCACTGCGCGGAAGGACATCCACTGCCTTGCTCCCAGGATCAGCTTGAATCGACCGGACACTCTTTGGAAGTGCGGCTCTATGCGGAAGAGCCGGCAAAAGAGTTTCTGCCGACCAGCGGCACCATTAGTCATCTCAAGTGGCCGGCAGCGGAAAAGAGACCATGGCTGCGTATAGAGACCGGTGTGCGTGCCGGTGATAAGGTCACCCATTGGTATGATCCAATGATTGCAAAATTGGTCGTCTGGGGACAAAGCCGCCAGCAGGCCTGCGAGCGGATGATCGATGCTCTCGAACAGACCCATATGACAGGACTGCCGTCTAATCGAGACTTTTTGCTGAGGATACTGCAGCAACCGGCCTTTCAGAAGGAAACGCCTGACACCGGTTTTATTCCGAGCCACCAGCAGCTACTGTTACCCATTGATCAGGAACAGCGCAATCACGCTCTGATTGCTGCCACGGTGGCGGCTTTGCCTGCTGAGCAGAGCGCTGCTGAACAGGGTTCTGATAAACAGAGCTCTAATAAAGAATTATGGCATGGCAACAGCGGCTGGCGTCTCAATGGCAAACGACAGTGGTATGGCTGTTGGTGCTGTGAAGGTGAGCAGGTCAGCGTCGCGGTTTCTGTAAACCGATATTCACAAACAACGGCGGTTATTAATGGTCAATCGATCACTGTAGACAGTTTGCGCATCAAAACAGACCGAGTGGAGATCAATGGTCACCCGTTTTTTGTTTACCGGGATTACGACCGGCAACAGACCGTTATCAGTTCAACACTGACCCTTACCCTCACACTCCCTGACTACCAGACCCATGACACTCCGGGAATGATGGCAAATGCGCTGATGGCTCCCATGAACGGGCGCATCGTCAGTGTTCTCGTCCTTGAAGGACAAGCCGTTGCGGAAGGTGATCCGCTGGTTATTCTGGAGGCAATGAAGATGGAGCAGACCATTCGCGCTCCCCATGCCGGCATTATTGAAAGCATCCTCCACCCGACAGGGAGTCTTGTGGAGCAGGGAACCACGCTGCTGAGCTTTCAGGATGGCGAGGCCAATGGCGAGGCCAATGGCGAGGCCAATGGCGAGGCCAATGGCGAGGCCAATAGAGAGGAGGAAGCATGATAAGTATGCCAGAGCGTGTCACCCTGGTAGAGGTCAGCCCTCGGGATGGTTTGCAGGGGCAATCCCATATTCTATCCGTTGATCAACGGGTCGCTCTTATCTCAATGCTGGCCGGCAGTGGTCTGACCCGCATCGAGGCGGGCAGTTTTGTGTCACCGGAGCGTATCCCTCCCATGCGTAATACGGCAGAGGTTATTGGTCGTCTGCCTGATAAAGAGGGGGTTCGCTACAGTGCTTTAACGCCCAATCAGCGGGGGCTGGACCAGGCACTTGCGGCTGGGGTCAAGGAGATTGCCATTTTTACCGGTGCTTCGGAAACCTTCACCCGGAAAAATATTGGTTGCAGCATCGACGAAAGCCTTGCCCGTTTTCAACCCATTGCTGAACAGGCTTTGGCCCATGGCATTCTGATCCGTGGTTATCTTTCCTGCACCATGGGTTGTCCCTATGAAGGCGATATTGCTCTGGATACGGTCGTCGGTTTGACCCGCGATCTTTATCAACTGGGCTGCTATGAAGTGTCACTGGGAGACACGATTGGCGTCGGCAATCCACAGCGGGTCCAGACACTGATTGCCAAACTGCTGCAAATCCTGCCTCAGGAGGCCATTGCCGTGCATTTTCATGATACCTACGGTCAGGCACTGGCCAATATCTATGGGGCATTACAGTGCGGTGTCACTGTCGTTGATAGCTCGGTGGCCGGGCTGGGGGGTTGCCCCTATGCCAGAGGCGCTTCCGGTAATGTGGCCACCGAGGATGTGCTGTATATGCTCAATGGGCTTGGTATTGAGACCGGTGTTGATATGGAAACACTGCTGGTCGCCAATAAATTGCTCTGTCAGAACTATGGTTTTCCTAACCATTCCCGTGCCGCTCTGGCGTTGCAATCCCGGCTAAAAAAATAAAAACAATAAACAGGCTGCGTGTATGTCCGACTCACTACCAGGCTCACTACCAGAACCGCCGCTTTGGAGCCCCTCTCCATCCCGGCGAAAACAGACGCGCATGTATCAGTTTATGGAGTCCGTCCACCAGCAGTTTGATGCCACGGTCATAGATTACCCTTCCCTGCACCGGTGGAGTTGTGAGCACAAAGAGCAGTTCTGGCCTTTTTTGGCAGACTATTTAGATATTCCCTTAAAAGGGTACGCCTCCGTCGTCGAAGAGAGCGACGCAATGCAGAGTGCCCGCTGGTTCCCTGGCGCCAGGATAAACTACGCACAGCAGATGCTCAGACATAGCGGCTCCCAGGCGGCACTGGTTTTTTGTGGTGAGTTTCGTGGTGAAAGCGGCAGCCGTCGAGAGCTATCCCGTGATCAGCTGAAAGCCCTGGTCGCCAGAGCCGCCAACGCCCTGCGTAGTGCCGGTATTCAGCCGGGCGATCGCGTAGCCGGCTTTATGCCCAATATCCCTGAAACCGTGGTAATGATGCTGGCTACGGCCAGTATTGGTGCGGTATGGTCGTCTTGTTCGCCGGATTTCGGGGCTCAAGGTGTGCTGGACCGGTTTGGTCAGATTGAACCAAAGGTTCTGGTCGCCGCTGACAGTTACCTCTACAACGGCAAAGAGATAGACTGCCGTGAACGTATTGCCGCCCTGGTCAACGCTATTCCCTCGATAGAGCTGGCGGTGATTGTTCCGTTCTTCGACAATTTGAAAGATATTAATACCATTGCCAAAAGCTGCCACTTTGCCCGTTTTCTCGCGGATGATGAGACCCTGACGTTTACGGAGCTGCCTTTTGATCACCCGCTCTGCATCCTCTACTCCTCAGGCACCACCGGCAAGCCAAAGTGTATTGTCCACGGTCATGGCGGCACGTTGCTACAGCATGCCAAAGAGTTGATGCTGCATACCGATCTCCATGAACACGACACATTTTTCTATTTCACCACCTGTGGCTGGATGATGTGGAACTGGCTCGCGTCCGGTCTTGTTGCCGGTGCCACTCTGGTTCTGTTTGACGGTTCGCCCTTCCATCCCGGACCCGATGCGTTATGGCGTATAGCCGAGCGGGAACGGGTCTCTGTTTTTGGAACCAGTGCCCGCTATCTGGCGGCGCTGCAAAAGTCTGGATTTGCACCGCGGACGTCGTGTTCTTTGGAGAACCTGCGGGTGCTGTTGTCTACCGGTTCACCGTTACCCCATGAGGGCTTTGAATTTGTTTACCAGAGTATCGGTACCGATCTGATGCTGGCCTCAATCTCAGGGGGGACGGATATTGTCTCCTGCTTTGCGCTCGGCAACCCTATGGGAGCGGTCTATTCCGGGCAGCTGCAATGTTCCGGATTGGGAATGGATGTCGCCTTCTTTAACGACCAGGGTCAACCGGTTGCGGGGGAGCGGGGCGAGCTGGTCTGTCGCAGGAGTTTCCCCAGCCGTCCGGTGATGTTCTGGAATGATGTTGATGGCCAGCGTTATCGCAACGCCTACTATTCACGCTTTGAAGGCATCTGGGCCCACGGTGATTATGGCGAGTTGACCCCAGAGCAGGGGGTTATCATCTATGGTCGGGCGGATGCGGTCCTTAACCCTGGAGGTGTGCGTATCGGTACGGCGGAAATCTACCGGCAGGTGGATAAAGTGGAGGATGTACTGGAATCACTGGCGGTCGGTCAGCGTACGCAAGACGCCAGCGATGAGCGGATCATTCTGTTTGTCCGGCTGCGTGACGGGCTCACGTTAAGCGCTGAGCTGGAGGCATGCATTCGCAAAACAATCCGCAGTAATGCCTCCCCGCGCCATGTACCGGCGCTTATCCTTCAGGCTCCTGACCTGCCCAGAACGGTCAGCGGCAAACTGACCGAGCTCACGGTCAAAGCCCTGATTCACGGGGAGCCGGTGAACAATATTGAAGCACTGGCCAATCCGGAAGCGCTGGCGTTTTTTTATAAACTCCCGGTATAACAATTAAAAAAAATTATTCAGGTGCTTCATTACAATGATTCCATGGATTGATGAGCTTTCACCAAAGTTTCCACCGGTCGAGACGGCTACAGAAGAGCCGGATGGTCTGCTCTGTGCCGGAGGTAACCTTGATATCACCACGCTCCTCAATGCTTATAGTCAGGGTATCTTCCCCTGGTTCAATGATGGTCAACCTGTACTCTGGTGGTCACCTAACCCCCGCATGGTGGTCTCACCGGATACGTTCCATCCATCCCGTAGACTGAGACGTTTTATTCGCAAAATGGATTGGCAGGTCACGGCGGATCGTGCATTTACCGATGTGATTCAGCATTGTTCTGCCATACTGCGCAGTGGTCAGGATGGCACCTGGATCACTCCGGATATTATCGAGGCCTATACCCAGATGCATAAGGCTGGTTATGCCCACTCAATAGAGGTCTGGAACGATGATGGTGAACTCTGTGGTGGGCTTTATGGGGTGGCGTTAGGGCGGATTTTTTTCGGGGAATCGATGTTTTCCAATGAATCCAACGCATCCAAGGTCGCCCTCACTTTTTTGGTCAATAGTGGTTGCTATGATCTGATGGATTGTCAGGTCTATACCAACCATCTGGAATCTATGGGGGGGCAGCTTACGCCTCGTAATGAATTTGTTCAGGCGATCAAGAGCCTGTCACAGTTACCCGCGGACGTGCTGGCCGATGCCATAACGGCTGTAGGTTTCGAGAAAGGTTTCGAGCAAGGGGGCATTGAGCCGTGAGTGACGAGCGACGCATTCAACTCTATCAGACCGATATTCACCCCTGCAGCTATATTGATGGCGAAGATGCCGTGACCGTCTTTCTCGACCCGAAACTCCGGCTCAATGCCGAGGCGACCGAGTCTATGACCGAACTGGGGTTTCGCCGCAGCGGCCTGCATACCTATCGCCCCCAGTGCCCGAACTGTTCGGCCTGTATTTCGGTGCGGGTCAATGTGAATGCATTTCAGCCTAACCGTACTCAGCGCAAGATGATCAACCGTAATCAGGATCTGGAGATTGATCATTCGCCCCCCGAACTGACGCTGGAGAACTACCGGCTCTACCGACGTTATATCAACGCTCGTCACAGTGACGGGGATATGTTTCCACCCTCAGCAAAGCAGTTTGCGGAATTTCTGGGCGTCGATACCGGCTTTACCCGATTTTGGAACTTTCGTCGGAAGGGTCAGCTGCTGGGTGTGGCGGTGACCGATCACTATCCGCACTCACTGTCATCGGTCTATAGTTTTTTTGAGCCGGAGGAGCAACGCCGCAGTCTGGGTAGCTATTTTGTACTTCAACAGATTCAGGCTGCAAAAAAATCCGGGCTGGAATGGTTCTACCTCGGCTACTGGGTAAGTGAATGTCGAAAAATGAGCTATAAATCCCGCTTTCAACCTCAGGAAATATTCACAGGGCAGTGTTGGCAGGTTGCTCAGCGCTGATTACCCGCCAACGATCCTTTGCCTATTGGCGGGTTTTCGGGCAAAATGCGCACAAAATTTTATGCCTCCACCATATCGGGTTGTCTTCCTGCCCCGGTTTCGGCGTGAAGAAAGGCGTGAAGAAGATTTCGTACTGATGAGGTAAAAGCCGAATGGCAAAAGAAGATTCCATTGAAATGGAAGGCGTGGTTATTGATACCCTGCCAAACACCATGTTCCGCGTAGAGCTGGAAAATGGTCACGTTGTAACTGCTCACATTTCCGGCAAGATGCGTAAGAACTACATCCGCATCCTGACTGGCGATAAGGTGCGTGTGGAGATGACTCCTTACGACCTGAACAAGGCGCGTATCGTATACCGCGCTCGCTAATACACAGTACGAAAAAGCCCGCAATGCAGTGCATTGCGGGCTTTTTCTTATTCGTTGGTTTTGCTTATCAACCTTGAATGCCAAACACTTCGTCTGGCCTTTTCGGGACAGACGAAGTGTTTAATGCTACTTGGTCTCGGACTCTGGCTTAGGTTCCTTGGCGGATTCGATCTTGAAGGTAAGCTCTCCGGCTTTTACACCTATTTTCACCAGACCACCATTCATCAGTTTGCCGAACAGAATATCCTCTGCCAGTGGCTTTTTCACCTTATCCTGAATCAGACGAGTCATTGGACGTGCCCCCATCAGCCGATCGTAACCCTTCTCAGACAGCCATGCTCTGGCCGCTTTGTTGGCCTCAATCTGGACTTTGCGTTCATCCAGCTGGGCTTGCAGTTCGGTCAGCTGTTTGTCAACAACGCTGGCGATAACCTCTTCAGAGAGCGGATTGAACTGGATGACCGAATCCAAACGGTTACGGAACTCCGGAGTGAAGGTCTTTTTGATCGCTTCCATGCCATCGGTCTGGTGGTTTTGCTCAATAAAACCGATAGAGGCGCGATTCATACGCTCGGCGCCGGCATTGGTGGTCATGATTAAAATCACGTTGCGGAAATCCGCCTTGCGGCCATTGTTGTCGGTGAGGGTGCCGTGGTCCATCACCTGAAGCAACAGGTTGAATACATCCGGATGGCCCTTCTCGATCTCATCCAGCAGCAGTACGCAGTGGGGCATCTTGTTGACCGCCTCGGTCAGCAGACCGCCCTGGTCGAAGCCTACGTAGCCAGGAGGGGCACCGATAAGGCGGGAGACGGTATGACGCTCCATATACTCGGACATATCGAAACGAACCAGCTCAATTCCCAGAGACTTGGCCAGCTGACGACAAACCTCGGTTTTGCCGACACCGGTCGGGCCCGCAAACAGGAAGCAGCCAACCGGTTTTTCGGTGGGCTTGAGACCGGCGCGGGCCAGACGAATATTGGTCGACAGCGCTTCAATCGCTTCATCCTGTCCGAAGATGGTCATACGCAGGTTGCGTGGTAACCTTTCCAGCAGTTCTTTGTCGGAAGAAGAGACGGACTTCGGTGGAATACGTGCCATTTTGGAGACAATGGCTTCAACTTCCAGAACACCGATGGTGGACTTGCGATTTTCCGGTTTCTGCAGACGCTGGTAGGCACCGGCTTCATCGATCACGTCAATCGCCTTGTCCGGCATATGCCGATCATTGATGTAGCGGTCGGCCAGCTCTGCCGCAGCCCGCATCGCATCGCGCTCATAAGTGATGTCGTGATGCTCTTCAAACTTGGACTTCAATCCCATCAGAATGGCAAAAGTATCCTCAACATCGGGCTCCTGAACATCGACCTTCTGGAAGCGACGAGCCAGCGCCCGATCTTTCTCGAAGATACCACGGAACTCCTGAAAAGTGGTCGAGCCAATACAGCGCAGCTCACCGGACGTCAGCATAGGTTTGAGCAGGTTGGAGGCGTCCATCACACCACCGGAGGCGGCACCAGCACCGATAATGGTGTGGATCTCGTCGATAAAGAGGATGGCACCCTCTTGTTTCCTCAGCTCGGCCAGCAGCTGCTTGAAGCGTTTTTCAAAATCACCACGGTACTTGGTTCCTGCCAGCAGTGCGCCCAGATCAAGAGAGTAGACGGTGCAGTCCAGGAGAATATCCGGCACTTCACCATCGACAATGCGCTTGGCCAGACCTTCCGCAATAGCGGTTTTACCGACCCCGGCTTCACCCACCAGCAGCGGATTGTTCTTGCGACGACGGGTCAGAATCTGGGAGACACGCTCGACTTCTTCATCACGGCCCACCAGCGGATCAATTTTACCCATCCGGGCCTGTTCATTCAGGTTCAGGGTATAGGCATCCAGAGGGCGGTTTCCCTGGCCTTCAGGATCAACAGACTCCTCCATCAGCTCCTGGCCGAGAACTTCTGTACTCTGGTGGCCAGGCACTTTGGAGATACCGTGAGCGATGTAGTTCACTACATCGATACGGGCAATCTCCTGCTGTTTGAGGAAGTAGACCGCCTGACTTTCCTGCTCACTGAAGATGGCCACCAGCACATTCGCGCCATTGACCTCCTTCTTGCCGGAGCTCTGCACGTGGAAGACCGCCCGCTGCAAGACGCGCTGAAAACCGAGAGTCGGTTGAGTTTCCCGCTCATCATCACCTTCCGGGATGTGGGGGGTTGTGGAGTTAATAAATTTGGTGAGCTCCTCACGGAGATGCCGGAGGTCGGTACCACAGGCCTCCAGAACATCGGCAGCCGAGGCGTTGTCGAGCAGTGCCAGCAGAAGGTGCTCTACCGTCATAAATTCATGACGTTTATTGCGGGCTTCGCGGAAGGCGCTGTTGAGGGTCTGTTCGAGATCTTTATTTAGCATTTGTGTACCCAATGGAGACTTAGTCTGTAGCTTTCTGTGCCCTGCACATCAAAGGATGCTGATGTTCCCGTGAGTATCGGTTAACCTGCTCTGCGCGCGTCTCCGCTACATCCCGTGTGTAAACACCACACACGGCCGAACCCTCAGAATGTACTACCAGCATTATCTGTGTCGCCCGCTCCCTGGACATCCTGAAGAACTGCTCAAGAATCTCGACTACGAAATCCATGGGGGTATAGTCATCATTCATCAGAACAACCTTGTACATCGGCGGTGACTTTAGTTTCGGCTGGGCTGTTGCCACGGCTACCGAACCATCGTCGTCATGTTCTGTTTGATGATCTTTACTTAACGATAGCTGAATTCGATCAATGAAACTCATCTTGTTTTCTGTCAGTTTACGGTCAGGAAAAAAGTGCCGCTGGATAACTTCAAGGGATAAACCTTGACACATGACGGACACTCGGTGTTACATATCTAAAAGTGGATTCTGCCCCACGGACATGGGTACGGTAAAATAATAACACCAAAAAAAAGAAAGCATCAGGAGTAGGAGAGGGATATAAGATGCCAATAGGAAAAGTGAAGTGGTTCAACAATGCCAAAGGCTACGGTTTTATCCTCCCGGGGGAGGAAGGCAATGGCGAGGAAGGTAATGGCGAGGATCTGTTCGTCCATTACTCGTCTATCACTATGGAGGGCTACAAGACCCTCAAGGCCGGTCAGCTGGTTAACTACGAGATCATTCAAGGCCCCAAAGGGCTGCATGCCATCAACATCAATTTCCTTCAAGAAGACGACTCCCTCAGTAATGACGATAAAGACAAGCAGGGGGAGGTCTCTACCACTGAATTTTCTGAAAACTGAGAATGTCTACAGGCAGATAGCTTTGCTGAGGACATAAACAAAAAAGGAGTAGCTGTGCTACTCCTTTTTTACGCTTATTGACCGGCTTTTATTGGCATATTTACATGTGATCTACGATAGCATCAGCAAAGGCTGAACACTTCAGCAGCGTCGCATCGTCCATCAGACGCTCAAAATCGTAGGTCACGGTTTTGGCGTCTATGGCGCCTTCCATCCCCTTGATAATGAGATCAGCGGCTTCCATCCAGCCCATATGGCGCAGCATCATCTCGGCGGAGAGAATCAGGGAGCCAGGGTTGACCTTATCCTGACCGGCATACTTGGGCGCAGTGCCGTGGGTGGCTTCAAATACGGAAACCTGACTGCCAATATTGGCACCGGGTGCGATACCGATACCACCTACCTGGGCAGCCAGAGCATCAGAGATATAGTCACCATTCAGATTCAGAGTGGCGATAACGGAATACTCTTCAGGCCGCATCAAAATCTGCTGCAGGAAGGCATCGGCAATCACATCCTTGATAATGATCTCACCGCCACTCTTTGGATTGGTCAGGGTGTGCCATGGACCACCATCCAGAGCCTGGGCGCCAAACTCCTCTCTGGCCAACGCATAACCCCAGTCCTTAAAGGCGCCTTCGGTATACTTCATGATATTGCCCTTGTGCACCAGGGTGACAGAAGGCAGATCATTATCAATAGCATGCTGGATAGCCATACGCACCAGACGGCAGGTTCCCTCTTTGGAGACCGGCTTGATACCAATACCGCACTCGTTATCGAAGCGGATCTTGGTCACATCCATCTCCTTTTTCAGGAAGGTGATCAGCTTTTGCGCTTCTGGTGAGTCGGCCTGCCACTCAATACCGGCGTAGATGTCCTCGGAGTTTTCCCGGAAGATCACCATATTGGTCTTTTCGGGGGCTTTGACCGGGCTGGGAACGCCTTCAAACCAGCGTACTGGACGGATACAGGCGTAGAGATCCAGCTCCTGACGCAGAGCCACGTTAAGAGAGCGGATGCCGCCGCCAACAGGCGTGGTCAAAGGCCCTTTGATGGAGACCACGTATTCACGCAGGGCTTCAAGGGTCTCTTCAGGCATCCAGACGTCCGGTCCATAAACCTGGGTGGCCTTTTCACCGGTATAGACTTCCATCCAGACGATGGAACGGTCGCGGCCATAGGCCTTTGCAATCGCAGCGTCGACCACCTTCAGCATGGCCGGGGTCACATCGGCACCGATGCCATCACCCTCGATAAAGGGAATAACAGGGTGATTGGGTACATTTAACGACAGATCGGTATTCACGGTGATCTTCTCACCGGTGGCAGGAACAGTAATCTTCTGGTATCCCATAATCAGCTCCGTAGTTGGAATATGTCGAGCCGGCGTTGTTATATTGTCACCGGCTGTTTCGGGAATTCTTATGTTTCTATTGTTATTTTTCGGACGCAGTTTCCCGGGTAACCTTCGTGTAGCATCTGGAATCGGGAACCCAAAGATACCGCAATTGTAGGCTGGAATAAATCGAAGCGTTCCAGAAAGATGGTCAAGGCTTTCATGCGTACACCGGTGAATTCTTGTAGACTGATGCGTCTCACCCTATACAATAGCCGCCACAGAAATTATTGAGACTGAGTGTCTTCGAGAGATTATGACTGATAACTCCCAGACCCGCGTCATTGTCGGCATGTCCGGCGGGGTTGACTCCTCGGTATCCGCCCTTTTGCTACAGCAGCAGGGTTACCAGGTGGAAGGTCTGTTTATGAAAAACTGGGAAGAGGACGACGGTACCGAGTACTGCACCGCCCGGGAAGACCTTGCCGATGCCCAACAGGTGTGCGATAAACTGGGCATCAAATTGCACCAGGCCAATTTCGCTGCCGAATACTGGGACAACGTATTCGAGCACTTTCTCCTTGAATACCGTGCCGGACGCACCCCCAATCCGGATATTCTCTGTAACCGGGAGGTGAAGTTCAAAGCCTTTCTTGATTACGCCATGATGCTGGGCGCCGATCTGATCGCCATGGGTCATTACGCCCGTCGCGATAACAGTACCGGCCGGGCACGCATGCGTAAGGGGCTGGACCCCAACAAGGATCAAACCTACTTCCTGCACGCGGTCGGTGAGGAGCAGCTGGCCAAAACCCTGTTCCCGGTCGGCGAACTGCAGAAGAGTGAGGTGCGTACCCTGGCCGAGCAACACGATCTTGTGACGTACAACAAGAAAGACAGCACCGGCATCTGCTTTATCGGCGAGCGCCGGTTCCGTGATTTTCTCAAGCAGTATATTCCTGCCCAGCCCGGCGCTATCGAAACCGAAGAGGGTGAAGTGATCGGCCAGCACAGCGGCCTGATGTATCACACCATCGGCCAACGACAAGGGCTCGGTATTGGCGGCATGAAAAATGCCGACGATACGCCCTGGTATGTGCTGGAGAAAGATCTTGAGCGCAATGTGCTGATCGTAGGGCAGGGTAATGAGAATCCGCTGCTGTTCTCCAAAGCCCTCTCTGCGGATAGCATCTACTGGGTGAATGGCGAGCCTGAGATGCCGGCACAGCTGACCGCCAAGGTTCGCTATCGCCAGAGTGATCAGGCTTGTACCCTTCAGCGTGGGAACGATGGTCGCTATCTGGTGGTGTTTGATGAACCGCAACGGGCGGTCACACCAGGGCAGTCCGTGGTCTTCTATGATGGCGATATCTGTCTGGGTGGTGGTGTTATTGAGCAGCGTCACGCCGATATTCCCGTGACCGCAGCGGTCACGGTTTAACTTATCTCAGCCGGACGTCACTGTCCGGCCTTCAGAACTTTCTTAACACATGCAGGACTCTCTTACGCTGTGACCCATAAAGAAACAGATCGGGTAATGGCTCTGGCAGGTCTTTTTCAGGCCTGCAGCCTCGTTGAACAGGTTGCCCACAAAGGAACCATCCCCGAAGAAACCTTGTCAACCGCCATAAAAAGCATTTTTGTGACCGATCCCCAGAGCGTCACCGACGTTTATGGCGATGTTTACAGTTTGCACACCGGGCTGAGACAGTTGCGCGGATTGCTGGAGCGGGATGAAGAGATTGTCCGCTCCGATACGGTACGCTACGCCCTGACCCTGATCCATCTGGAAAAGAGTGTGCGTAAAAACCGCCCAATGATGGAGGCGATTGGTTCCGGCATTAACCGGGCCCGCCATCAACTCAATCACTTTGATCATACCCATGAGAATTTGATCGCCAATCTGGCCGGTATCTATCTGGATACGGTCAGCACTATGAAAACCAGAGTGCAGGTGACCGGTGATATGCGCTATTTGCAGAACGCAAACTGCGCCAACAAAGTACGTGCCTGTCTGCTGGCGGGTCTTCGCTCCGCCATTCTCTGGCGGCAGGTGGGCGGACGGCGCTGGGATCTGGTGTTTACCCGCAAAGCTATGATTGACGAGACCTCACGGCTGCTCAAAAGTGGTTTGAATTCCTAAGGTACTTCTCCCGTTCAGGTCTCCCCCGAACATGGCCACCGGTCTTGACTTATCCCCTTTTGGGTAGGTCAAGATTATATCTCTATTTCTGGTGATTCAATAAAAAACAGGAGTTCATCTCCCGGTGGTTCAATCACTTCTCCCTATGCGAAAAAGGCACCTGCGAATGTTCGAAGTGAACCAGGCGACAGGTTTTATGGATACGGGTTTTGGTGTAGCATGCCTGCACTTGCTCACCCTTACAAAGTACTCCTAACGATAAGGATCAATCCATGGAACTGTCCCCCCTGACGGCGATTTCACCCGTCGATGGCCGCTATGGCAGCAAGACCAGCGCACTGCGCGGTATTTTCAGTGAATACGGGCTTATTCGGGCCAGGGTGGAGGTCGAGGTACGCTGGTTGCAGCGTCTGAGTAACCACGCCGACATTCAGGAGTTGCCGGCCTTCAGCCAGCAGGCCAATGATCTGCTCGACAGCATTATCAGCGGCTTCTCTGTTGACGATGCAGAAGCGATCAAAACGATTGAGCGTACCACCAATCACGATGTGAAAGCGGTGGAGTACTTCCTCAAGGCAAAGATGAAAGAGAACAGTGAACTGGCCAAAACGCTTGAGTTTGTCCACTTCGCCTGCACCTCTGAAGACATCAACAACCTCTCCCACGGCCTGATGCTGAAACAGGGTCGTGCGCAGATGCTGACCATTATGGCGCAGGTTGAACAGGCGATTGGCGAACTGGCTATCGAACATGCCGGCAAGCCGATGTTGAGCCGTACCCATGGTCAGACCGCCACCCCGACCACCCTCGGCAAAGAGATGGCCAACGTCGCCTATCGTCTGCAGCGCCAGATTGCTCAACTGAAGCAGGTTCCCCTGCTTGGCAAGATCAACGGTGCAGTGGGTAACTACAACGCTCACCTGGCCACTTATCCCGAAATCGACTGGGAAACCAACGCCAAAGAGTTTATTGAATCCCTGGGGCTGGATTTTAACCCTTACACCACCCAGATCGAACCTCACGACTATATTGCCGAACTGTTCGATGTGATCCGTCGCTTCAATACCATTTTGATCGATTTCAATCGTGACATCTGGTCCTACATCTCCGTCGGTTACTTCAAGCAGAGAACCGTTGCCGGTGAAGTGGGCTCTTCGACCATGCCTCACAAGGTCAACCCGATCGACTTCGAAAACTCCGAAGGCAATCTGGGGCTGGCTAACGCCATGATGGAACACATGGCCGTCAAGTTGCCGATCTCCCGCTGGCAGCGCGATCTGACCGACTCCACAGTCTTGCGCAATATGGGCGTTGGTCTGGCGTACAGTTTGATCGCCTATGAATCTATACTGAAAGGCGTCAGCAAACTGGAAGCCAACGAAGCGCGACTGGCGGAAGATCTGAATAATGCCTGGGAAGTTCTGGCAGAACCGGTACAGACGGTGATGCGCCGTTATGGTATCGAAGAGCCGTACGAGAAGTTAAAAGCCTTTACCCGTGGCAAGGTGATTACCCGTGACGCCATGCTGGCGTTCGTTGATCAGCTGGATATGCCGGACGAGGCCAAAGTCAGCCTGAAGGCTATGACGCCTGCAGCTTATGTCGGTAATGCTGAGCAGCAGGCCAAAGCTATCCGGTAACACTGTTCATGGCGGTATAATGAAACAAAGGAGGGCACGTGCTCTCCTTTGTTTTTTTGATTGCCACGGTAGGTAAAATGACGACTAATTGATATCTCCTTTGGATTTCAGCGTGCCAAAAGAGCTGTAGTACGTCATGCGATCCGAGCCAGTATAAAATATATCACCCAAACCATGCTCTGCTGCAAATTTTGTAAAAAAACGCATGTGATCCCAGCGAACTTCTGACGGTGCCATGGGTGTTGTGCCAAGTGCGGCGGTGCTCCCCATAAGGGCCAATACGATTGTGGGTAGAGAGTAATAAGTTGCCAGACTGGCAAACATCAGAGGTAAACCCGGCAGTAATAAACTCGTTACCAAAGCATGAAGGTGGGCAAGGACCAGTGAATTATCCCAGATGCTCCACATGGATGCTGTATACATTGTGTTGTTTATTGGGTCATAAATGCCGCGAACGGTGAGACGAATTGTACTTTGAGTGTAATCAACGCCAAAAAATGGCCCATGACACCAAGTATGCTTGGAGGGTACCTGCAAGTCGCCGCCGTAAGTTTGCCAGAGCATCGTCCATGGGGTGCGGGTGGATTCAAGACTCATCACCCATTTACCGCTACCTAGCAGGTTGATATTGAAACCGACATCAAAACCGTAATGACGATCATTCATCACATAACCAAAAATCCCTTCCTGATTCTTTGTCATCAAACAGGTTTCCAAAGGCTCATCGGGGGCACTTCGCGTCTTGCCTGTTCTTTTGGGAATTTCTCGGAAGGGGCTGTCCCTCATATAGTCTTCGAACTGTTCCAATTCAGTTTCATCAATAATGTTTGACTCTGTAAAAATCTGTTCTTGATGATCCTCCAAAGCCTCGGAGCGAATGTGCGCTGCATTACGTCTTTTGGTCATACCAATCTGAATCATGTTAATCTGTTGTATTATTTTTTTGGCCTTATATCGGCTTGTCGTGTGCGCGAGTCGCCCCTTTATGGTATTGGAATATGTGGAATCTACCTGCTTGAGTCTGGCGGAGATTTCATTAATCTGTTTGGCAGCATTGTCCATCTGAAAATTCCGTTCTGAGCCGATACTATGTTCGCTCTTCTCAAACAAAGTATCCGCCTCATTAATAAGCTCGGGCAGCCCTTTGGCATTGTATACTGCACGCATCTGTTTCATATCTGCATGGTTCATGTCTCTCTCGATGGAAGCAAGGTAGGCACGGGCGCTCGTAGGGCTGATGGGCATTGTTGGCGATAGCAGATTTTGTGACGACGATTCATCGTTCATGGTTGCCAGTATTTTCACATTAGAGTTAAGCTGGAATTGATCATCGGTGGTCTTATAACCTAGCCGGTACTTGCCATGCATGATCAAATCGGCAGAGGATTCATTTCTGATGTCGTAAGCATAACTATGGAGGGTTGACTTTTTTTGCTGTACCAATTTTTTGTAGACGTTACTGATATTGCCATACAGACCATTAAGAGGATAATCAATCTCTAGTTTAGCGATCCGAAGGCGGAGATCTGACTGATCGCTCTCATTGATGAAGCTTTCGCTTTTGGCCATAAGAATACCTGACGATGAGTCAAAGTGTTCGTAGGGGCTGGAAAAATCCCGGTTTTTCCACTTAAGCTGTATCCAGTGGCCTTTGCAATAAAAGTCAGCATAAGCATTGGTTTTCCCATCAATAAATGACAGGTTGTCGGTTTCCCAGATCAAATCATCCTCTAAGTGCTCGCTGCTGATTAGTAACGAAATGTTCTGCTTGAGCGTATCGATCAGCACCACTATCCGGGTTTTCTTCTCGTTGCCGTAGTTGCGCTTGTTACTAGCCTTTACATTTCCCCACAACCAGGGCGGACCATTCTTCGTCTCGGAGTAGAAAGCATCCATTTCCGCCTCCGCCGAACGTGTACGGGCTATATGGTTGTCATTGTCCAGTGTCAGCACATACATGTCTTCTGTCAGCGCACAGCTTTTGTCTATAAAGACTTGAGCATGCCCCTTCGCGGGCAATATCGCCGCCAATAACAGCAATAATACCACCGCCACAGCACTACACACTGATCGGGATTGTCGAACACAGAAATCAAATATCATAACGGGTACTCCTCCCTGTTTCAGGCAGATTAGGAGCATAATGAAGGGAAAAAGTTCCTGCAAAAAATGTCAGGTATTGTAACCGGTGCGGTTATCAGGGCTGTACAGAGGGGTCAATATTTGGGTCAAAAAAAACCAGCCGATGGCTGGTTTTTTAAATGTGGAGGCGAGTACCGGAGTCGAACCGGTCTATATGGAGTTGCAGTCCACTGCATAACCGCTTTGCTAACTCGCCTCGGACGCCGCTTATACTACCACCAAGTAATTACAAATCAATAGCTTGCAGCCATAAATTGCCATTTTTTACAGCATACATGCTTTTTGAATTAAACTTGAGATCGCCATGAAGACCAGACCTGACATACGTATCAGCCTCTAGAGGAGCAAAACAGTGTCCACCGGGGAAGAGATCGCCAGAACTATCATTGATGCCTGTCTTGCCATGAACCGCACAGGTCTGAATCAGGGGACGTCCGGGAATGTCAGCTGTCGGTACGACTATGGCATGCTGATCACCCCTTCCGGTATTGCCTATCAGCAGATGACTGAGTCCGATATCGTCTATATCAGCGCTGACGGAATTTATGGGCAGGGGAAAATTCCTTCCAGTGAATGGCGATTCCACCACGCTATCTACCAGAACCGCCCCGATCTGAATGCTGTCGTTCACAATCACGCCCTGTACAGCACGATACTGGCCATCATGCACAAGGGGATACCGGCCATTCACTATATGATTGCTGTCGCCGGTGGCAACACCATTCCCTGTGTACCCTATGCGACCTATGGCACTCCGGAACTGTCTGACCATGTGGCAGCAGGATTTCGTGGCAGAAACGCCATCATTATGCAACACCACGGCATGACCGCTGCGGGCGCCACCCTTGCCAAAGCACTATGGTTGGCCGAAGAGGTGGAAAACCTGGCAAAATTGTACGTCAATCTCCTGCAAACGGGGATGGAGATTCCGTTGTTGCCCGATGATGAGATCGATGTCGTGCTTGGGAAGTTCAAAAATTACGGCGAGAGAGGGGAGAGCCAGCAGGAGAACAGTCAGGCGCTTCCGTCATCCGTTTAATGCCTGTTCAGGTTGTGTTGTGCCGCTTTGTTTTATAACCACGCTGCCGGGCCATCTGCTGATAAACTTCCGACAGAGCTGAATCCCGATAGTGTTCAGGCCAGCGATTATACCCGCCGGCTTCAGGGATAACGGTCAGGAATAATATTTGAGGATTACCGCAATGAAAATTGGTGATAAGCACTATCGCTCGGTTTGGGTTGCTGACAATGGTCGTACAGTCGAAGTACTTGACCAGAGCAAGCTACCTTTTGTCGTAGATGTTCTACCGCTGAACAGCCGTGATGATGTGGCAAAGGCGATTCGGGAGATGCTGATTCGCGGAGCCCCGCTGATTGGTGCCGTCGGTGCCTACGGTGTCGCCCTGGCTATGACTGAAGACAGCAGCGATGAGGCTCTGCAGCAGGCTTATGATGTTCTGGTCGAGACCCGTCCGACCGCCATCAACCTGAAGTGGGCACTGGATCGTATTGTTGGTCAGTTAAAGCATGAGCGGCCTGAAGACCGGGTGGCGCGAGCCTATGCTATCTGTGCTGAAATTGCTGATGAGGATGTCTGTATCAGCGAGAGTATCGGAGAGCACGGCCTTGACCTGATTCGCGCAATTGCCCTTACCAAAAAACAGCCCGGTGAATCAGTGAATATTCTTACCCACTGCAACGCCGGCTGGTTGGCGACCGTTGACTGGGGCACAGCTCTGGCCCCGATCTACAAGGCTCACGACGCAGGTATCAGGGTTCATATCTGGGTCGATGAGACCCGTCCCCGTAATCAAGGCGGACTGACTGCGTTCGAGCTGGGCAGTCATGGCGTCCCCCATACATTGATTGCCGATAATGCAGGCGGTCATCTGATGCAGCACGGACAGGTTGATCTCTGTATCGTCGGCACGGATCGCACCACGGCTCGCGGAGATGTTTGCAACAAAATTGGCACTTACCTGAAAGCCCTGGCAGCCAAAGCCAACCATGTTCCGTTCTATGTTGCCTTACCATCACCCACTATCGACTGGACGGCATGGGATGGCGTGAAGGAGATTCCGATAGAGCAACGTGATGAGAAAGAGCAGTCTCACGTTTTCGGGATGGGTCCTGAAGGGCGGCACACCTGGGTGAATACCGTCCCCGAGGGTACAGTTTGTGGCAACTATGCTTTTGATGTCACACCGGCAGAGCTGGTCACGGGGCTGATTACCGAGCGGGGCATTTGTGAAGCCTCTTCGGAAGGGCTGCAAAAACTGTTTCCGGAACAGTACGGCGAAAACTGATTGGCGAGGGAAGGTCTGGGACATCCATGAAAATCGGGGGCATCCATAAATTTCTGCCACACGATGTAATCGCCGTAAAGGGTTGACTCACCAGCAGTTTCCCGTGGTTTGTCACCCCCTCCGGCACAGATCCGTACGTGCACTACTAATGCATACGGCTCCTACGACAAGTCAAACACACTGTCGCATACTTGGATACGGATGGAGTATTTTCACACTCGGGATA
>CAMRBW010000029.1 GCA_947040555.1 uncultured Oceanospirillales bacterium
CCCGGGCAGACAAGATGATTGCTATCAGGATGGTTGCTATCAGGATGGTTGCTATAGTTGGAACACCCCGTTTTTAGTACCCTTCCCATGTCCATGAGTCCAATACACGAATCCAGTCATTGTCTGCGCTGCACATTGGCCAGCTGACTGCTTTTAAAAATCACTAATGATGCTAATCCAATGACCATGCATGAAAACGACATCGACCTGCTCTGTGAAGAGGCCAACCGGCTGCTTGGCGTAAGCCTGAGTTTGCTTGATATTCTTCAGGAAGAGTCCAGTATTCTGATTGACAGCACCGATGGTAAGAGCCACACCCTTGACCAATACTCTTTTGACAAACGCTCCGTTGGCAAGGCTATTGAGGTATTTCAGGGAGAACAGCTAAAGCTGGATCGACTCGAGATGGTTCTGGCTGTTGTTGGCACGATGAAAGCGGGTAAATCCACCACCATCAACGCCATCGTGGGTACAGAGATTCTCCCCAATCGCAACCGCCCGATGACGGCGATACCCACCCTGATTCGTCATACACCGGGTCAGTACGAGCCGGTACTGCACTTTGAGAACTCGGAACCAGCCAATAATCTTATCCACAAACTGAGAACCATTGTCGCCGACCAGTCCAATACGGAAAAACTGGACGCCTTTGAACATAACGATGACATGAAAACTTTGCTGTCCCAGATTGAAAATGGACAGACATTGTCTGATGTTTACAAAGGTACAGATGAGATTTTTGAGTTCCTGTGCTACTTGAACGACCTTGTGCGTCTGTCTGCTGCACTGGGTGTAGAGTTCCCCTTCGATAGCTACGATGAAATTCACGAAATTCCGGTTATCAATATTGAATTTTCCTCCCTGAAGAATATCTCTCTGGCCAAAGGTCACCTGACGCTTCTGGATACACCGGGCCCCAACGAAGCGGGTCAGGAGCATCTTCAAGTCATGCTTACGGAGCAGCTGAGCAAAGCCTCTGCCGTACTGGCAGTTCTGGATTACACCCAGCTGAAGTCCATTGCCGATGAGGACGTTCGCCACCAACTGGAAGCGACGGCCAAAGTGGCACAGGGCAGCGTTTACGCGCTGGTGAATAAGTTTGACCAAAAAGATCGCCATGGGGACTCCAGAGAGCAGACTCGAAAATACATCGCCCATGATCTGATGAGAGGCATTCTGGAGGAGGGACATGTCTTCCCTGCATCATCCCGCTGGGGTTACCTTTCGAGCCGCGCTCTAAGCG
Organism: uncultured Oceanospirillales bacterium; assembly: GCA_947040555.1. Lineage (GTDB taxonomy): Bacteria > Pseudomonadota > Gammaproteobacteria > Pseudomonadales > Endozoicomonadaceae > Sansalvadorimonas. The sequence continues at coordinate 1,244 of CAMRBW010000029.1, forward strand.
AGTTATCCCGACACCAACAGCTGCCGAAATCCGATAAACAACCATGGGTTGTTGATTTTGCCCATGAAGCTCTGGGGCGGCGCTGGGAAAATAAAATATCCAATCCTGTCGAAGTGAAAGAGGCGGCAACTGAACTTTGGCAAGACTCCTATTTCAGTGAACCACTGGAAAAAATCATTCACTCCGCGCACGCCAGAGCGGCCATTCTGGCCGTCAAATCGTCATCCGATAAGCTGGTCGACTACACAGGAAGACTCGATCAATTCCTTGGGATGCGGGAGAGCGTACTGACTCATGATACTAAGGAGTTACAACGTCAGATCGAACAGTTGGTCAACGATATCAAAAATATCAGTCACTACGAGCAAGAGACCCTCATCACCATCGAGCAGATGCTTCGGGATCTGACCAACGCTGCCAGACAACAGTTCATTGATAACCAGCATGACCTGACAGAGACCCTGGTCGAGTATTTTCAAAACGGAACCCTCGAGCAATTCGACAGTCACATCGTCGACTTTCCTTTCGACAGCACAACCATCCGCTTTGACAGTCTGGATGATGCCAACGATCTGCTGTTCCTTATTGAGGACAGAGTCAATCAAGTTATGGATATCTCAAATACCGATATCTATAACACTCTGATGGCTGTGGTTGATCATTTTGAAACAAAAACAACAAACAGAATATTAAAGACCCGCGACCTTATTGATGATATTCAGCATCGTACATCCGGTGACGTTTTTTCCATTGGCTGGCAGATGCCTAAACTCAATTTGGATGAGATAACCCTATCGACAGCCAACATGTTTGATGGCCTTATCATCAACCTGGAAGAGAGCAAAGTGGGTCGCCGTCGTCAGCTTGGCATCTGGGGTAAAATCTGTGGCTGGCTTGGTATCAGAACGTGGGGATGGGAATCCTACACCAGTACCGCGAGATACTATGAAATCAGCCTGCCCAAGGTACAACGCAGCGTATTGACCGGGGTTAAACTGACATTTAACAAGCTGGATGAGGCCATCACCCGATCTATTGAGAACCCCGTTAACACGAGCGTTACTGACTTTTTTTGTACCTTAAAAACCAGCATCGAAGAGATTCGTGATGATCTGATAAGACGTTGCAGGGATAAGAGAAGGGACCAGATCATATATACGAATCTGATCAAACGTGTGACAAGCCTCAAAGGTCATATTCCTGTAGAGGAGAGCCAGGTACTGAAAAAAAGTATCTCTTCCCTGTTGTTGGTTGAAGCCCATTCCCTAGCGCCAGTCGAGACCTCTGCGGCAGGAAGTAGAGCAGAGAGCCTTGTCAGAAAAGCTCTTGCCGAAAAAGCTGTTGCCAAAGAGTCGATCGAAGAATAAACCGCCAACGCCTGCTACTCACAGTGGCAGGCCGGCTTGATAAAACGCCTGTCCGCTATAAAAAAACAGGTTTCTCTGCAAGAAAGTCAGACATTGCAACAAAACATTTCTGACCAGCTGAAAACAAACACTCCTGTTGTCTCTTAAAATTCTGTTTATTTTTTCCTGAGCATCTAGACTTCCGTTGCCGACATTCACAGGCAGCGGGAGGTTTACGATGTTGTTCCCGAAATTCGGGTTTGCTCATTGCCGGTTCGTTCATCACTGGGTCGTGTATCACACATGTATTCGTTATAGTCTGGGGGCTGTTCTGCTAACCGGATTTGCTGACTCGGCATTAATGGCCAGCATGACGGTCACACCTATGATTATCCATTTCGTACCCGGTGAGCCCCCCAGACAGGATATTACCGTCACCAATCCAGATACAGAAACACTCTATCTGGAAACAGAAATCTCGCGGGTAGAGAATCCCGGTACCAGCGAAGAGAAGAAAGTCCTGATTGCCAATCCGGATCAGGTGAAGCTACTGGTAACCCCACAAAAATCCGTAATCTCTGCCGGTCAGTTAAAAAACATACGGTTAATCAGCTTGGAAACTCCCGAAAAGGAACAGATCTATCGCGTAACCTTCAAGCCTGTGATTGGCAATGTGAGAGCCAAACAGCATGGAGTGAAGATTCTGATTGCCTACGAGGCTTTGGTATTTGTTCATCCGAAAAAACCAACCTGGCAGATCAGCGCCAGTCTGGACGGGAATGAACTGACCTTTGCCAATAGCGGAAATACCAATGTTACGATCAGAAATGTCAGGTTCTGCTCTGGTTCGAAGGAGTCCGATTGCCAGAATCTGGATGTCCATAACCGACGAGTATACGGCGACCAAAACTCGAGTTCCGATATTCCCAAGGAGCTGGCCAGCAAGCAGGGCGTGCTTAAATATGGGGTTTATGATGGCAAAAAAGAATTACCCCAGTCGCTTAAAATCAACCAAAAGCAGGTCACCCAAAAACAGGGCAACCAACAGCAGGTTCGTCAAAAGCCAAAAAGAGCCGAGTAAAGGACACAGCGTTGAAAAACATACTGACTTACCGCCATTTCTACGAAGGCAGGAATCTATGACGAGTAACAGAGATCCCCACCGACGCAGTGACGACGATGGCATATTATTATCGACTACTCCCCTAAATCTACTCCCCTACCCCTAAATAGAGTCGGGTAACTAATGCGCACTCACGGTAATCGTCAGTGTATCTGCGTAGGTATCCGTAGGAACTTTGTAAAGGTTTGACGTATAGACCTCCACCCGCAAAGTGGCATCATTGACCCCACCGCAATCAATAATAGGGTTGCCACGGAATTTTTGCGACAGTGGCCCGGATTTATTGCTGACCACCCATTTGTGCTGCTTGTCATGAAAGCTGACATGGTAAGGCAGCCGGTTTCCAGTTGCACTTTTCAGATAAAAATCTCCCCCCGGATTATTGCCTCCGTCAAATGTGATCCGATACTCCCCACCCTGACTGGCAAACACGCAGAAATTTGTTTCCCGCCACAACCCTCTGCCGGAAACATCCTTATAATGCAGATCAAGATCCTTCAGCCCACTGATGCGTACGGTAGCAGGAATATTTATCTCGACAGAAACCTCAGTAGTATCGAAGTAAACAATGTCTTCTACATCAATTCCGGCGAGCCAAAATTTAAAATGGTGCTTTCCCGGATCAAGTGCACTGATCACATCTTTTCTAAACGTCAGTTCCAGATCACCAAATACCAGACCATTGGTTGTTGTCTTCAGATGCTGAGGACTCCACTCACCAGGCCGAAAGAAGGCTTTGCATCCGCCTTCACGCCACTGAATCGGGCCGTTCAGATAAGTACTGAGCCGGCTCTGATGGCCGCCTACTAAAGCCAGGTGGGGCTTAGAATCAAAAACAGCCAGACGATAAGGCTCGCCATAATTGCTCCACTCGCAACACCAACTACGAAAGTCAACACTCATAGTGACTTTCAAACTATCGTCTCGATCCGGATGCCAACTCAAAACCCCACGACTAACGTCGTTAAATTTGAAACCAGCCTGCCCCTTTAGAACCGTGAATGACAAGAGGCCGACTACTAGAAGGAAGGGCAGTCGACTCATAAAGCGTCAGGGCTGCTATTCAAATCACCCTCCCGAAAAAATGATTCTGACTCAGGCTCTTCTTGTTTTTTGGCCGGTGTATGCACAGACTTAAGCGTTGTAATGCCAAGATTGATAACTGGCAACCATGTCTCTTTCTGATCGCCGTCAGTCGGTCCGGCTCCAACATCAATCACCTCCTTCCCATCGCCCACCACAAGTTCTGAAGCATCACCCGGAATTTCCAGTTGATAAATCCCCATGGAGTCAGTGACGGTTCGGCTCTCTCCAGCCCTGACCACGATATTTTCAAGTGGCTGACCATCACTGTCCCGTAGTTGACCAAAAACCAGCCTTACCAATCGGGCATTAAACGACAATAGAGCGACATTGCCTGGATAGAGGGTGACCTGTCGTTCAGTGTCACGATAGTCGTAGAGTTTAGCACCGGCACCGGTGACACGAACAACGTATGTTTCAAAGGGGGAGAGCGGTACAACTGTAGCCAGCTGTCCTCTGGTATAGGCAACCACCTGACCATTGACGAAGACATTAAAAACAGCACTTTTGTCGACACCGCTCATCTGCACAACCAACATACAGCGCCCGACATGCTGCCCGCCAAAAGCAAACCCACCCCGACTAATGGAAAACGTTGTGGAGCTACCTGCTGTCCAGGCTGTTGTACGAACGACCTCATTACCAATACGATTGCTGGAGTAACCAACACTGCCGTTGAACGCAGCCTCCCTGTTTACGTAATTGAAATCCCCTCCTCCCCCCTGATAGTTATCCATCGCCTCCAGCCAGCCACCAGCGTTCAGACGATTACCCCCAGAAAAGCCCCAAGCATCGGCGATACTGTAGCGCACCGATCCCTCTCGTTCCTGCCGCTCACCGGCCCGATGGGACCTCCCATAACGCACAAAGAGTGATTGATGCAGAGCATCCTGTCTAAAACGAAAACTGAGACCGCAAAGAATACGGGCATTTCCAGCTATTCGGGATACTTCCAAACTGCCATCCAGTTCAAACAGTTGGTCCTTCAGGAGGGTTCGGGAATAACTCAAAGCATGTTGACCACTGCCTTTTATCAGTTCACCAGACCTTGTCACACTACTCGTCCGTACATAACGGTACTGCAGCTGACCATCCCAGAGTTTTCCAAACCCGCTGACATAAAAACTCTCGGTATTTCTGCCGAGTAGCACTAAATCAGGCGATTTATTCTCATGGAGGAGTAACTTGCGATAGCCAAAACTCAGGTGCCAGAACTTCCCGTATAGACGTCCATCCGCACGCCCACCCCGATCTCGCTGACTACTGAGCATCAAAGCAGGTGAAAACTCAAAAAACTCACCAAACCACTGAGCCCCAAGCTCCGCCAATCCTGCCTCTCCGGTAGCCGCGGCTGCAATAGTGCTGCCCCAACGGTTACCTAAACGACGGCTGAGCCCTCCACGCACTAGCCTGCTATCAGCTATCGAAGGCCAGAAACCTTGTTGATTTCTATGCAGAAGACGCCCGGCTTCAGCAAACCACAATGTTGCCCCTGCCGGGGGGAGACCGGGCTGGCTGACAAAAAAACGAGCCTCCTCGTTAATGAGTTGGCCATCTTCGCTATAGATTTGAATGGTGAGTGTATAGGCTCCTGTCGGAAATGTGCGGGTATCCAGCTGATGGCTTCCCGCATCAAGCAGCCAGGCTTGCAGTAGCAGACCCTCTTTGTATACCTGTACCCGACCACGGGTGGGTAAAAAAACATCCACTGGCGTTGTTCGCCAGCTCGACATATCCAGCCGTGTATTCTCGGAAAAACTGGTATGTATTCCCAGAATCGGCTGATCCGGAGAAAATGAAAAACCAAAACCGGAGGTGTGCATATAGCCCGCACGCAGCTCCATCCCCTCGTAATCACGCCCGGCAAAAAAACTAGAAATGCGCCCTCCGCGGCTATTGGCTACATCCCAATTAGTCTCCAATTCATCCGTTCCCCGAGAGAGCATGGAGAGACCATAAAGAACCCTGTTGCTGGTACCTCTGCTCGCTCCGGAAGCAGTGGCATTCAGCGTCTGAATAAAACCCAACTCTTTCGAGGTTGGGGGTGGAAGATACTGCCGATCCGGAATCCCTGTTGTTTCAATATATTCTGGTGCCACAAACACCGTCACACGGAAGTATTGCTCATCAAAGATAACCCCGGCGACTTCCGGGGTTATCCAACCGCAATCGCGGCCTCCTGGTTGGGCGGCTCCGGTTTTCAAGCAGAGTCTGTTAGCGTTGTCTGCCAGACGACCGGAGAGCGCCGCCATTACCGCGACTGAATCACGCAGACTGGAAATTTTCTGCACGACAGCTGACGGATCATGAAATGAAATAGCTCCCGGTGACACTGTCGCATAGGTAGAGACCAGATAATGGCTACCATAAAAGACATCAACCATAGTCTCCCAAGGTTCTGCCAAAGCCTCAAAACCACTCGGAGGTCCGGTAGGGGCAAGAAAGAGCTCAGCACAAACAGCCACCGTAGCATTCAGCCCTATCACCCATAGCGTCAAAAAAAATGGGTAGCACGACACCCGAATTCGTAATGAAAACAGCGGTATCCATCTCATAACCTGTCTTGACTCATTACATTTCGGGACCGACAGTCAGAACCAGTACATCGGAATAGTCACCGACTGCTGCTTTGCTTATAGAGCTGGCCAAGTTTGCATTGATCATCACATTACCTGAAGCACAGGTTGCGCCGGAATCAGGATTAGAAGCACAGCCGTTATTGAATGTCACAGCCCCTCCGTAGCTGTTTACAGGCTGCAAGGATGACCCGTCTGCATCACTAAACGCCAGATGATAGGACAAAGGCTCTCCCCCAGTATCACCGTCTATGCCCATTTGTTTGGTGAGGGTGAGACCACCACCGCTCTTTGATTTATCTACCGATCCGACGGTGAGTCTATAACCACCATCAGCCGCATTTGAGAAAACACAAAATTTCTTCGATACAGTCCCAGGATTACTTTGCAAACCAGCGGATGAATCTGAAAAAATAATATTTTCCAATCCCCATATCCGGTATGCAGTGGCAACGGAAAGACCGATACAGACTCGTCCGGATGAGCTTGAACCTAGCTGACAGTTATTATCACTGTCACCACCCTTACAGGGAAATACTGATGAGCAAGGCGCCTCCCATCCGAGCGCTGGGTTTACCAGACAACTGACCACTAGCGAAAAAAAAGGAGTTCCATAACGTAAACATACCGAGGTTAACTTCGTAATAACCAATTTCATAGCAATGATGACTCATACACAAATGAGTCCCTAGTCTAGTAAAATTTCTCTGCAAGTTGTAAATGCTTGCTGTAAATAATTTATTGAGGGGAGAAAGTCAGAGTAATAACATCCGTATAATGTCCCTCTTGCGGGTAGACATTTTTTATGAAGACTTCCGCTCTCAGTCTGATGTTTTTCTGACTGTTGCAAGGCTCTTTCGGATTACCGCCTTCAATATTGAAAGTCAATGGTTGAGCATTGGTGAATGGCTGCCAAACGATATCTGACGTATGACTTACCCACATGGTGTAATCGATCTTCCTGCCCTCAGCATCTGTGATATTCATGTTGTTACGGCTACTTAAAAATATACGACCATGTCCTGTTGAACTGAATACACAAAAACTGATTGTTGCCTGATAGGTTTGAGTGTTGACTTTCTCCAGAATCATATTACTCAACCCCCATATTCGCGCCTCTTCATTCGGATGCAGAGTGATGCCTATCTCTCCACTGGAAGTCTCTCCCTGCTGGCAAGTGGTTGAAGTACACTGCGCATAAACCAAAACATTAACCAGCAACAGCTGTACAACAGATACGGTATGAATAAAAGCGCTCATCTGTAGCCTAAATACTCGAGAGAAAACTACCAGTAGATATAGATGCTTTTCATAAAGAGTAAAATTTGCAGCAAGCGTGCAAATTTGCCATAAAATACCCCGTTAACTCACACGGCCTTTAAACTCTATGTTCCATATAGCTCTCTACGAACCCCGTATTGCCGCCAATACCGGAAACCTTATTCGTCTCGTTGCCAACAACGGCTGCCATCTGCATCTGATTGAACCACTGGGTTTTGATCTGGAAGAGAAAAAGCTGCGCCGCGCAGGACTGGATTACCATGATCTGGCCAGAGTCACCGTTCATCCCAATTATGAAGCCTTTGCGGCGACAGTAGAGGGGTGTCGTATTTTCGCCTGTACCACCAAGGGAAGCCGCCCCCACGATCAACTCGAATATCGAAAAGGTGACGTATTGCTGTTCGGTTCCGAAACCAGCGGCCTGCCCGATGCGCTTCGCAATAGCTTTCCATTGGAACACCGCTTACGTATTCCGATGATTCCGAACAGTCGCAGCCTCAATCTTTCCAATGCGGTTGCTATTGTTAGTTATGAAGCCTGGCGACAACTTGGCTTTACTGGGGGAGCCTGAACTACAACTTTAAATGGCCAGTTTATAACCGAAAGTGATTAGCTTCGTGCATTTGATTCGCAAATATTCACCCTTGAAGTGGTCAATCAAGGGGTATTTTCCCTTCAGCCAGAAATCGACACGCCGATAACTAATTCGTTGCAGCAATTACAACCGTAACTGCTGCAGCAACAGGTAGTACAAGTAGTACAAGTAGTACAAAGAGCAGTAGGAATGAAACCATGAAAAGTAGTCTGGCAACACTCCTTCTTTGGTGTATCGCTGTACCCGTAATTGCGGTCACCCAAGGACGATTAGGTTCGGAATCCTCCGGTTCCTTTACCATTAGTCTAAGAGTTCACCCGAAAGTAAACCTGGAAAATCCCGTCACGGAATTGACCAGTGAACCGACGGCACTCTGTATTTCCGGCAATGGTGTCAACCAATTCTCCATGTCGGTTATGCCGGATCGAGGGACAGACGACATGCCGTCAACGATCCCGGTCCTGCTAACAGCATCAGGTGAAGAAGTTCCTCTTAATGATTCGGTCTTATCGGATAACAACGATTGTGATCAACAATCACTGGTTATGCCTAAGACAGAAAATACAGAAGATCATCTGACACTACTGATCGCACCGGAATAATCACTTTAAACAGCCCAATGCAGCCTCCCCACGAACGATAGAAATGGGGGGACTGCATTTTTATGTTAAATAGTATTGAGTGATAAAAAAATTCCAGTTATAACCAAACCTTGGTTTACTGGAAAATGCGCATAATTATGAAAACATGCAGATCTAGCCTTTTACGACTGGCTTTCAGTGCCGGTCTCGTTTTTTTGGCAGCAACAGCCTCTGCCGGTGTCCAGCTGGACAAAATGATCGTCTACTTTAACTCGAATAAACTGCCACGGCAGGATATTTTGGTCACCAATCCGGATAAAGACGTGCTCTATCTGGAAACTGAGATCTTCAAAGTAGAAAACCCGGGGGCGGACAACGAAAAACGCGTTCAAATTACCGATCCGGACAAAATGCAACTGCTGGCGACACCGGACAAAAGCATTGTGCCTGCCGGTGGTCGTAAGACTGTACGGCTTATCAATCTCGACAAGCCGCCCAAGGTGGAAGAGGTCTATCGCATCACCTTTCGCCCAGTGGTTGGCGATCTGGAAGCAAAACAGACCGCAGTAAAAATATTGATAGCCTATCAGGTGCTGGCCTTTGTCCGTCCGGATAAGCCGTTCTACGATGTCGCGGCAAAAAGTAATAAAAATACAATGACGTTTACCAACGGCGGCAATATGAATGTTGTACTGCGTAATGGTCGTTATTGCCCGAAAAGTGTTTCCCGAAAAGCGTCCTTCGAGAAGAAAAAAAAGCAATGTATAGAACTAACCGAGGGCAGCCGTATCTATGCAGGACAAAACTGGAATCTGCCTCTGACCAAAGAACAGAAAAAGCGGGGCGGGTTTATCGAATACGGCCTGTTTGATGGAGAAAATGAAGAGGCAAAGCAGTTCTCTATTTAACGGCATCATCCCCGCTTGCGCGGGGATCCACTCAAAAGCAGGATGACTGTACGAGAGCTGTACATCAGTTGGCCGCCACCGTGAGCGTAACGGTATCGCTGTAGTCTCCCTCTTCCAGATCGTAGTAGTTGAAGTTATCCCCCAGCGTGATCGCCACATCAAGATTGGTGCCATTGCTCTCGGAGCAGTCCAGCACCGGATCGGGCTGGTTGGTGAACAGCCCGGCGAAGAGATCCCCGGAGACAAATGTCGGCCCGCCACCGCTGCCGGTAATGGATACCTCACTTGACGTGTCGTTCTGGTCATTAAAGGCGAGGGTGTAATAAACAGGATCTTTGTCGCCATCCACAAGCCCGAATGCATTCGGACTCTCCACCGTCAGCAGATATTCACCGGTGTCGGTATAGTTAGCGTAGACACAGGCGGAGAAAGCCGATTTGGCCGGTACGTTCTCCTCATCAGGCGTCAGATCCAGACCTTCCAGCCCCCAGATTCTGGCCAGCGGTTGCTGCCGAAGGGTAATGGCGAATTTGGCATCGGAACTCTCGCCCAGTTCGCCGTTATAGTCGGGTGCTTCTGCCATGCCGATGGAGGCTCCAACAGCCAGAGTCAGTACCAAAGCCTTACGGGTTGTGCGTCTCATAATTATCGTCCTGTTAATTATTTCCAGTCATTACACAACACATCACTTGTTATCTGCACTCTTCGAGTCCCCCGCATTCAACACCAACGCCCCCTCAGAGACAGGCTGGCAGTCCGCTTCAGTGAGATTAATTGTCCCCAGTCGTACAATGTCCTGATTTGTGTCATTACCCAGATCAATGGTGCAGGCCCAGCCGTTGTCCATCTCCAGACGCAGTTCAGGGGTATCGGCACGCACCTCTATCTGGAACAGGCCGGAGTCCGATACCTGCATTGGTGCCTGACCTCCCATAATCCGACCACTAAACCCGGCCTGGTCATTGAACAGAATACGGCCAAAGGCGAGCTGCATGGGGATTGCCTCCACCTCCATACGCATCACATTGCCGGGGTAGAGAGTAATCCGCTGCACTTTCTCTTCAAACTGATAGATAGCGGTGCCCGCAGGAACGACACTGATCCGATACTCCCGATAAGGCGACAGTGGCACGATAGATGGCTGACCGACTACGGCATATCCGTTACGCTGACCGTTGACCATCACATCAAAACGGTCGCCATCACGCCCTTCAATATCAACGACCACGGCACTCTGGGAGCGCTGGTCACCACCAATAGAGACAAACTCACCATCGGTAATCAAACTGGTGCTCACATTAAGGCTATAGCTGGTAACCCGGTTACTGCCGGAACGCAGATGGGAAAGAGCCAGGCTGCCAGAACCCCGATGGTCAGCATAGCGGAGGGTGCCGTTGGCACGCTTGTCATCCCCCTCAAGGGAGAGACCGCCATCAAAGCGCAAGTCACCTTCAAAACGCTCACCATCGTCCCAACCTGCGCTTAACCGGGTGCGCTCACGACGACGACTGTCGTTAGCTGTTTTTGACCATTCTACGGCGGGTGTCACCCCGAAACGCCAACGGTCACTGCGGTAACTGAACTCCAGAGTAGCGAGGACAATCCGGTCATCCCCGGATTTACTCACGCCCAGGTCCAGATCAATATCGTAATCCGAAGTACGCCAGACTCTGGTACGCCAGTCCACACTATGGGTCTTGGTTGTGTCGTCATCCCGGTGGTTGTAGCTATAGCGGTAGTTCAGACTGCCCTGTAAAAAAGGAATGCCGGCTGAAGCCGCATATTGTTCAAAACTCTCACCGACCAACTCGTTTTGACTACTGTTCTCCCGCGTGGCCGGGTTCTTCTCCCCCCATAAACGACGGTAGTTACCACTCAGAGAGAGTTCTGCCACGCGGGTGCTTACATTCAACCCCACCGCCTTGTCTCCTGCCGCAGAAGCCATGGCGGACGGTGAAACATCCCCGTAGCGGCCGACATTAAGCAGCCCCAGTTCAACTAACTGTTCATCATTATCCATCGCTGCGGCCAGAGTGCCTGACCATGTATCAGACAATCGTCGTGCAACGCCACCACGCCCCAGATACTGTTTTGTGGCTCGTGGCAGAGTGTCGTCGGCGGTACGGTTGAGAATATTTCCCGCCTCGGCAAACCACCGCCACTCGCCGGGGGCCGGCATGCTGTACTGTTTGGCGAAGAAGCGGGTCTGGGTACTGAGTACATTACCCAGCTCGTCTACCACCCTAATTTCCAGATCGTAGGCACCATCGGGCAGTGATGAGCTGTTCAGCTGCTGATTACCGGCCTCAAAGAACTCGGAATAAAGCAACCGGTCGTCACGACGCAGTTCTACACGACCCCGGGTCGGTAAAAACACATCAAGGGGAATACCGCTGCTAAAATCATCATCCAGTCGGGTGTTATCGGATGTGGCCACTCTTCCCCCCAGCAGGGTCTGGCTGGAGGTAAAGTTCAAACCAAAGCTGCTGCCGGAGACCATCCCGCCCTGCCAGGCCAACCCTTCAAACTCCCGTTGGGCATAGAGGTTATCAACGGTAAAGTGTCGATCTTTGGTATAGTCCCAGCTGGCATAAACGCTGTTCTCTCGCCAGGAGAGCATACTCAGGCCGCTCAGGGTGTAATCCTCGCTGGAATTATTATTCTCACTGGAGCTGTTACCACTGGCGGCGACAGAGAAGTTCTGCAAAAAGGCAACTTCACTCTCTGAGGGCGGCAAATACTTGCGCACATCGGCGGGGCGGGCCAGCAGATAGTCCCGGTTGATAAACAGATCAAGCCGGAAGCTGCCTTCATTAAAAATCACCTCGACCACCTGCGGAGTTAACATGCCACAGCCCTGTCGCTGCCCAGAGAGACAAATCTCATTGGCATTATTGGGTAGCTCGCCGGTCAGCAGCTCGGTGACCAGCGTTGGCTGAGTAATATCAGTGATTCGTCGTACAATTTCTGCTGGCGATGCAAGCTCAATCGTTTCAGGGGTAAAGGTCGCCAGTTGGGTGGTTATGTAGCGGTTGCCGTAGTAGATATCAATCAGAGAGCGCTGGGGGCGGCTCAGGGTTTCAAAGCCAGCCGGTACACCGTTAACGGCAAAAAACACTGACTCTGCTCCCTGCACCGAGCCGGGTATTGATGCTGCTGAGATCAATCCGGAGAGTGGCAGCAGTAGAGTGCGTTTCATGGGCGCCAAAAGCATACCTTCAGGTTGGTGCGCTGCTTTGAGAGACTTTTAGGTGAGACTGTCTCCCGGTTTTAGAAAAGGACATCGAGTTGATTGCGATCAACCCGATGCCAGTGCCTATTAGATAGGAGACACAGTCAGAGTAATGGTGTCAGAATAGACGCCGGCATTAACAGCGGGATTTGGGTTTCCGCCATTAAGAGCAACCGTGATATCCAAATTTTCTTTTCCAACGTCGCAGCTTTGTTCGTTTGCATCAGGCTGCACATTAAAGAGCCCAGCCTTCATATTGGTCGCTGATCCGTCAGCAACGCTATTTTCATAGTGGTCCTCAATTGTGAGGATATAAGGTACCGTGCCCTCACCAGTCACCCCGGTTACCAATTCAAATTCATTGGCAGAGTCAATTTCCAACTTGAACGCACCTTCTATACCAGTTGAGAAAACGCAGGCTTTACGTGAATCAGTAGCGGTTCCATCTTTCAGATGAATATCTTTCAGACCCCAAATTCTTGCGGAATCAACTTTGGTATAGTAAATATCAAATTTAGCCGCTGATTCAGCGCCCAGTGCACCATTATGGTAATCCGCAACAATAGGGAGAGCAGCCACCGTCCCAGTAGCCCCAACCGCCAGAGCCAGTACAAGTGCTTTATACGTCATGTTTTTCATAGTTTTGCTCGTTCTCTTTTTTCTTTTTTTATAAGCGCACTACTCACTACGTAACGACATCGCCGGACTGACACCACGGCCAGACAACCCGTTCCGTCCCCCTCTTCACACGCCCTGCTAACCACTTTGTTATTATTTTGTTACTAAAACCGGTGAGTTACAGGCTACCATAAAAAAAATGATCTTCGACAATAATTTATATAATTTTTCAACGTGAAATATTTAACATATTCTGTAGGAAAACCATTTACTTATTGAATTAAATAGAATTTTTTTGAAAAAATATGTTCTTTAAAAATCCCGAAAAAAGGGAGTTAAGATATATTTCATAAAAATCAAACGAAAACCATGGATACACTATGAGCTACAAACGATTGCTGCCTTCAATACTATTTTTCCTCTCCGTGACAACGGCACAAGCGGACATTTCCATTGATCGTTCCATTATCGAGTTTGAATCGGAGGGGGAGTACTCGACCGATGTGAACGTCTACAACGACGACAGCAAAAATAAAGCCTACGTCGCCGTATCCATTTTCGAAATCACCCAGCCAGGCACCGAAAACGAACAGCGCCAGCCACTAACCGACCCGGATAAAGCGCTGCTGCTGGCCACCCCCGCACGTATGGTTCTTGAGCCTAAAGAGTCCAAGCGAGTACGCATTCTCAATCTTGATGAAAAGCAGACCACAGAGCGGATCTACCGAGTGCTGATTGAGCTAGTCAGCGGCAAAAAACCCAAGGAAGAGAAAGAGGAAGAGGTAATCAAATTACTGGTCTCCTACGAGATGCTGGTTATCATTCGTCCACACAAATCAAACTTTAGAATACTGGCCAAACGCACCGACAACAACATAACTTTCTACAATGCCGGCAACAGTAATGTCTACTTGGAATCCGGACACCAGTGCAATCCCAAAAAACCCTCAGAGTGCGGTGAGATGGAGGGAAATCGGCTCTACGTGGGTGCACACTGGACTACCGATCTACTCTACCCGGCACCGGTTAACTTCACCATCAATATTGGCGGTGAAAAGACTATTACCCAAGTCTTTGACGGCAATGACACTATTACTGAATCCCAAAAAGAAGGTTCCGGGAAGTCAAAAGTAGAAAGTACGAAGCCTGTAGAAAGTACGAAACCAGAAGTAGAAAGTGCGAAACCGGAAGTAGAACGTACGAAGCCGGAAGTAAAAAGTGCGAAGCCGGAAGTAGAACGTGCGAAGCCGGAAGTGGAAAGTATAAAGCCAGCATCCTAAAGGCACGGCATCGTACCCAGTATGACCACGCCCCGTCGTAAACGGCGATCATCCGGTAGTTTGGCTTTGCATTTACTGCCATCCGGCAGCGTGACTTCCAATGTTGTGATTGAGGGCTTTAATCTTCCCTGGAAAAGACCATTGGAGTCAGTAAACGAGGGATCATGACTGCTCTCAATCACCGCATCGGCTATCGCTTTTTTCTCTCTATCTATTAGACGACCAAGAACCGGTTCAACCTTTATAATCGAAAATGCCATATGCACAACATTGCCTGGATACAAAGTAACCGGCTTTATCACTGAATCGTAATCGGAAAAATTATCTGTCGCAGGTTGTATAGCGAGTCTGTAGTTGCGAAATGGTGCCAGCACAACGGGAATCGCGTCACCGGCTCGCCCACGGGTAACCATTTTGTCATTAACCAGAATGTCAAACCATCCAGAATCAAAATCAGAGCCAGAATCTGTCTCAGAGGCTCTCTCGGCAAGCTCCTCCTCCCCGGCAAGCTCCACAATAACGGCGCTGTCACTGAGCCGCCGTCCTCCCAGCGCCACGCCTTCCGGTCGTGCCAACATACTGGTGCTGAGGCTCGCCGTATAGCTGGTCTCGTTAATACCCTTGTCCGGTACGGTTCTGTTGATCGCCATCCGTCCTCCCGCCCAGCGACCGGAAAAGGTCATATCTGCTCCCACTGAACGTTGCTGACGCTGATTTTCAATAAAACCACCCGCCGTCACGTTCTGATCTGCCACTGTAAGCTCTTGCCAGCGCGCCCCAGCCCGGCTGACCTGCTGCAGCTCACGACGACTGCCTGATGAACGTTTCTCCTGCCGACTCTGGCTGAACGTCAGTTGTCTGTCATCGGCTCTGTGTACCAGAGAGATACTGGCCAGCACCTGGCTGGACTTGCTGCCGTTACCAACCCCCTGAGAAGCATCAATACCGAAACGCAGCTCATAGGCGGAGTCCCTGAGCAGGAGCCATTCAATCCGTACATGGTCTGTTATCTTACTGCCTTTATCGCTCTCATCCTCGCGCCATTCCCTACCAAAATTGACCGTCGTATCACCTAACGAAACACCGGCACTCAGCTGCCCGTTGCGGAATCCGGAACCGAGGAGACCCGAATCGTCGTCCTGGCCACTGGCAGAGAGCTCCCGGTAAAGCGCCTGCAACTGCCAGCCGCGGTATTCCCACAACAGGTTTCCAAACCCGCCTGAACGATGGTGACGCCCCACCATTAAACCCGCGGACCATTCCAGACTCTCCCCCAAATAGACCAGCCCGGTCTCTGCCAAAGCATCACTGTTCTCGACGGTTGCGGCTAATGTCAGGCCGGTCTGGTTACCCACCAGACGGCTGTAACCTCCACGCGCCACCCAGCCGTCGTCTATCTGTGGCACCTTTCGTTCAGTGGTGTTGTGGACCGGTCGCCCCATTTCAAAAAAATAGATCGGTTCATCCTTGCCTGGCAGATTGTTGCTTTTGACAAACAGTTTCTGTTTTTCAGCGAGCAGACGGGGACCGTCGTAAACCTTGATCGTCAACTTGTACGCGCCCTGCGGGAAACCTTGCGTATCCAGCTGCTGTCGCCCGGCCTCCAGAATACGAGCATCCAGCAACTTGTCATTCCGGTAGACTTCCACCCGCCCGCGCACCGGCAGATAAACGACAATAGGGGTGGTGTTAACGGCCGTATCGCTGCTCATGGAGTCTGTGGAGTGGGCAAATCGTACCCCAAGTAACTGCGGATCAGCCGAAAAGCTCAAGCCAATACTGTTGCTGTTAAACAGCCCGCCCACCATCTCCTGTCCCTGCCAGTCACGCTCCGCATAGAGGGATGAGAGACTGAAGTGCTCGGCTTTGTCATAACTCCAGTCGGCGAAGAGGTGACTCTCCCCCAGTGCGGCCACAGACCGGCCATACCAGGAGAAGTGATCATTATTGTTATCCTTAGCCCTGGAACCAGAAAGACTCAGGCTCAACCCCTGAATGGCGGTGAAGCCGCTGCTGCTCGCCTCGCCGAGATAGCGTGAGCGATTCATCTGGCGCACCTGAAGCTGGATCGGTGCCACAAACAACACCGCTGTGAAGTTGCCGGCATCAAAGATAACACCGGCAATCTCCGGCTCAATCAGGCCACAAGCCTCTTGCTGTTCTGTTCGGCATATCTGCTGTTTGTGGGAGGAGATCTCACCGGAAAGTGCTGCTACAACATGCTCTTTCGCCACCAGACCGGGAATCAGGCCGGCCACCTTGTCCGGCTGTCGAAAGCGAATCCATCGGGAAGTAAACTCGGCTATAGCTCTCCCCCGCAACCGGCCACCGTACCAAACCTCAATCTCGGTGGTACGTGGCGTATCGATATTTTCAAAGCCGGGAGGAACATCGTCGTCAGTCTGGTCGTCAGCAAGCAGGATCGGAACAAAAGCCAAAAGAAACAGCACGCACACCAGAAAAACAACGCCCGGTGGGTGAAAGGTACGTGACGATAAGTCAGGCATACTGTCCTTGTAGCGGTGGGGTTTGAGATTATTCTTTATTATCGGGCTTGAACGATGATTCTCAAGCGCCCCCGATAACGACCACTCGCTGCTTTGCGGGCCTCTTCAAGTGGAATCACCACATGAACCGTCGCGTTATCCGCCCCTCGGCAATCCCGAAAGGTTGAGCCTTGATAGGTTCGACTCTGCTGCCCCGGCTGCGGGGATTCCCACGGCTGACCATTAATCTGCCAGTGTGGCTGATACGCGATGGCGACCTGACCTTTCATCAGTTGAAACTGCCCTCGTTCACCATCGCCCTGAAGACGGACGGCATAATCTCCCCCCCCATTACGAAACAGGCAGAGACCTACTGAGCCGACCGGTGTCGTTCGACCATCGAATGTCGGTAGTGAAAGCGATGATTCATTCAGTGTTGCCGAGATCAGCTCCCTGACCTGCAGAACCAGTGGAACTTCAATGATCTGTGACTCCATTCCATCCACCAGCAGCGCCATGCGTAGCCGTTGCTGGTAGCTACCACCCGCGATCAGTTCGGTAGCCATAGTCGGCTGAACCATGAGCTGAAACGACGAGCCATCAGTGCCACAATGGCTGACCAGCCTGTCACCGCTGAGCATCACCTCTTCTGTCCGCACCCTGGAGAAAGGTGCCCCCACGTGCCGCTGAACCAGAATCTCGAAGGGAACCGGTGATGCCCGATGACCAGCGGGTCTGAGCAGCATTCCGCCATCAGGCATCAGTAGTTTGACACGCCAGGATCTGTTCTCCGTTGTCTGCTGTTTAAGCCAGACACAGTAGTTGGCCGTTCCGCTGAACTCCGCCCCACCACGGATGGGTAAAAGCATAATGCGCTCATCTCCGGAGAGATGTACGTCCGGTTCATCAGCGAATAACGGAACAGACAGCAATGACAAAAGCAGATAACACACGCCTCTGCCTATTTTTTGTGTTTTTGCAGGTCGGGGCATTAGTCAACGAATCAGGTAGTGGGCCTACTGATCAGTGTAAAGCGCCTCTCAAAAAAAAGCTTTATTTACTATGGAGATGCAGCCTCCCCATTCCTTAGGGTGTAACTATTTGGTAAAACCATTCAGTTTTCCCAATTACCAAGGCCTGTAGCCATATTGAACAGAAGGTCATTTCCCTGTAGCCCTTGATATCCAAGGACTCATATGGTTTTACCAAATAGTTACCTTGAGGGGTGGGTGGCATTTCCCGCTCAGGGCTATCTACCCGCTCAGGGCTATCTACCCGCTCAGGGCTGTTTGTCCAAATCCTTTAGGTCGCAGAGAAGACCAACTTCAACGTAGTCTCGTAGCGACCACTTTTCTTTCCCTCGAAATTGACTGAAATCTCCAGATTGGTGGTGGCCTTGTCACAGCTGGCTTTAGCGTCAGCAGGAGTGATTGAGTAGCCAAGATTCGGAAAAACCTGCTCCGTGCCCTTCTCCCCCTCGGCATCCGCCAAATACAGAAGGATGGGAATTTCATCATCACCATCTTTATCTTTACGCACCAGATAAAATGAACCAATGGAAGTGTGGCTCGATAAGATACGCAGCTTTGCATTACCCTTATAGTTTGCTCGAACACAGTAACTCTTGACATCTGAGGCTGAGCCTTTTTCATCGGGACTGAGAACTATATTCCCGGGTTTTCCTACATCAGTTACGCTGATCATACGGTTGAAATCCATAATGATATCAAGAGACCGAGTAACGCTACGCTCTCCCTGAAAACCATCCTCAGCCAATACAACAGCGGCTATTGTCACCAGAGCAGACAACTGCGTGACCAGCAGCCAGCGTATGATCAGCCAGACTCTACTACGCCAGCTACTGCGAGCGTCATTATCCTTCGCCCCTTTGAACTCGGTTTTCATAGATCAATTCCCCTCGTAAATACACCCGTACCATCTCGAGCGCCATGCATTGACACCTCTACTCACAAGAAGGAGAAGGGTGGACTTCCTCGTTTAGATGATAATAAAGCCGATAATGTTCCCCAAAAAGTTAGCCGTACGAACACAACAGTCAGAGATAACAATCAGACACAATAGTCAGGTATAAAAAAACCGCCAGCAGGCGGTTTTCCAAAATGCGAAGAGGCTTACTTAGTGCTGGGCAGATTGTTCCGCCTGACGCTGCAACGCCTGAGCGTACAGAGCATCAAAGTTGACCGGAGCCAGCATCAAAGCAGGGAAGCTGCCACGGGTCACCATGCTGTCTACCGTCTCACGGGCGTAAGGGAACAGCAGGTTCGGGCAGAAAGCACCCAGGGTGTGATGCAGCTCGGCATCCTGCAGGTTGCGCGCCAGGAAGATACCCGCCTGGTGTACCTCAACAACGAAGGAGGTCTCCTCGTTCTGGATAACGGTTGCCGTCAGGGTCAGAACAACTTCATACAGTCCTTCTTCAGCAGACAGCGCCGTGTGGGTCGTGTTCATGTCCAGCTTAACTTCTGGCTGCCACTGGCTTCGGAAGATTTCAGGGGCCTTGGGAGATTCAAAGGAGGCATCCTTCAAATAGATGCGCTGCAGAGCAAATTGAGGCTGCTGTTCCTGATTTTGTGTTTCTTGTGTTTCAGCGTTTTGAGAGTCAGACATTCTCGATTCCTTAAACAAATTGATCCCGCATAGGACGTCAGCACCCGAACCGGAAAGTTCCAGTACCGTCAAACATACTCACACTTATGACCACTCAGGAGTCACTTGGTTCAGAAGTGCCCGCAAGCAGCGGATCCAACAGGCCCTGACCGTCCAGAACATGCAGGTCGTCACAACCACCAACATGGGTGTTACCGATCCAGATCTGCGGCACAGAGCTTCTACCCGCCTTTTCTGCCATGGTTTTACGCACCTGGGGCTGATCATCAACAGAGATCACAGTTACGGGTACGCCCTTCTGAGCCAGCAGCGCCAAGGCACGCTGGCAGTAAGGACAGAATTTGGAACTGTAGACTACGACATCCTGCATGACTGTATCCATTCACTGTATTTTATTGCTAATCAGTTTTTCACCAGCGGCAGACTCTCGCCCTGCCAGGTACCAATGCCGCCACTCAGACGTACGACATTTTCAAAACCGGCCTCTCTCAGCTGTCTGCCGACGCTACCGGCGTGCTGCCCCATGGCATCAACCAGAATCACCGGCACGGACTTGTGCTTGTCCAGCTCACCGATGCGGGATTTCAGACTGGCATAAGGGATATTGAGAGAGCCGGTAATGCTGCCGCGATTGAACTCTTTCTTGTCGCGCAGATCAACGACAACGGCATTTTCCTGATTCATCAGACGGGTCAATTCCCCGGTGCCAATACTCTGTCCGCCTCTGCGCTTCTCGGTAATGATCAGCAGGATTAGCAGGACGGCAAAACCCCCACTCAGCAGAGGGTGATTAAAGATAAACTCTATGATTTGTTCCATTGTGCGCTTCAGCAACCGAACTCAATTACAATTGGCTGCAAGTATACAGACTGAAAAAACTATTTCACCCTTCACCGATGCACATTGGAATTGAAGATGAGGCAGGCTGTTGCTATAGATCAACGATCTGATAAAAAACAGAGGGTTAGCAACAGAGCTAACCGCCCTCAACAATGGAGTTAAAAGGACTTAACAGCTAGAATTGCCCCCACCGTTTTTTCAGGATTTAACGCAACCCATGAGCAAGCGTACAACGACTGCCCTGATCATTCTCGACGGCTGGGGCCACCGTGAAAACTCCGACTCCAACGCCATTCTTGCCGCCAATACTCCGAACATGGATCGCATGTGGGCGAACAATCCCCATGCCCTGATCTCCGGCTCCGGTGGCGATGTTGGTCTGCCTGATGGCCAGATGGGCAATAGTGAAGTTGGCCATATGAACCTGGGCGCTGGTCGTGTGGTTTATCAGGACCTGACCCGTGTCACCAAAGCCATTCGTGATGGCGAGTTCCAGCAGAACCCTGAACTGGTGAAGGCTGTTGATGCCGCCATCAGCAACGGCAAAGCCGTACACCTGATGGGCCTGCTCTCTCCCGGCGGCGTTCACTCCCATGAAGACCACATTCTGGCGATGGCGGAAATGGCCGCAGCCCGTGGTGCCAAAGAAGTTTATGTGCACGCCTTTCTGGATGGCCGTGATACGCCTCCTCGCAGCGCCGAACCTTCCCTGACCAAAACTGATGCCCTGCTAACCGGGCTGGGTGTTGGCCGTGTCGCCAGCATCATCGGCCGTTACTACGCCATGGACCGTGACCAGCGCTGGGATCGTGTTGAGCTGGCCTGGGATCTGCTGACCGCCGGCAAGGGTGAGTTCACCGCCAAAACGGCGGCTGAAGCACTGGAAGCCGCTTACGCCCGCAATGAAAACGACGAATTCGTTAAACCAACCATTATTGTTCCCGAAGGCAAAAAGCCTGCGTTCGTCGCCGATGGCGATGCGCTGATCTTTATGAACTTCCGTGCCGACCGCGCCCGTCAGCTGGCTAACGTCTTTACCGACAAGAGCTTCCACGGCTTTGAACTGAAGCAGCGCCCGGAACTGGCCTCTTTCGTGACCCTGACCCGCTACGCCGACAGTATTGACGCGCCTTGTGCCTTCTCACCCGCCACACTGACTAACACTCTTGGCGAGTACATGGAGACGCTGAACAAGACCCAACTGCGTATCGCAGAAACGGAAAAGTACGCCCACGTGACGTTCTTTTTCAGCGGCGGCCGCGAAGAGCCATGGTCCGGTGAAGCCCGCATTCTGGTCAACTCGCCCAATGTTGCCACCTACGACCTGCAGCCAGAGATGAGCGCACCGGAACTGACCGACAAGCTGATCGCAGCTATCGAGAGCGGTGAATATGATCTGGTGATCTGCAACTACGCCAACGGTGACATGGTCGGCCATACCGGCGTCTTCGACGCAGCGGTTAAGGCCATCGAGTGCGTGGACACGTGCATGGGCCGCGTGGTTGCCGCTCTGGAAGCCAACGGCAGTCAGTGTCTGATCACCGCCGACCACGGCAACGCCGAGCAGATGATGGACAACCAGACCGGTCAGGCACACACCGCCCACACCTGTGAGCGGGTTCCCCTGATCTATGCCGGTTCAAAAGAGATCAAGCTGAAGGATGGCCTGCTATCTGATATCGCACCCACTATTCTGAGCCTGATGGAGCTGCCTCAGCCGGAAGAGATGACCGGTAACAGCCTCGTTATCTCAATCTGAGTCTCTTCACCATGGAAGTACTGCCTCCCTTGTTCGAAATCGGCAGCACCTTTTCATGGCTGTTTGTTATCTCTACGAATGCCTGGCCTGTCCAGGCATTCGTTTCTGGGTATTTGACCCAATAAAAAATGACAAAAAACGTCCATACTGAAAACTTATTGACAACGTAGATGGACCTATCATGTATTCGAAAGGAAAGTCATTATCCATACGTGACACTTTTACAGGATCTTTTACAGGATCGTTCCGGTATTGTCTGGGTAGAAGAACCATGCAGCACTTTTTGACTATTCTACCGCAGGTAAACCCTCCCAGACTGATCGCTTTTGGCACAGTTCTTCCCGTGCTTCTGGTCATGCTCCTGACCTCTTTGCCAGCCTCGGCACAAAACCTGCCAAACCGCGGTAGTGGTGACGCCACGCGCCTTGAGGAGGTACAGCAGGATATTGAGAAGCTCCGCGAGCTTCTGAAAAAGATCCGCAAGGAGCGCAGTACGATTGAGACTCGGTTAGAAAATACCGAAAAAGAGATCAGCAATGTTCAAAAGAACTTGAAAAATACTGAGACTGAATTAAAAAAAGCGAAGGCAACTGAAAAACAGCAAGAAACCATGCGCAAAAAGCTGAAGGAAGATCTGATCATTAAGCAGCAAGATGTCTCCCAGGTGCTCAAAGCGGCCTATCTGGCAGGACAAAGCCCCTACCTTAAACTGATTTTAAATCAGGAGGACCCTGCCCTCACCGGTCGCATGCTGGCTTACTACGATCACTTTGTCGATATTCAGGCCGACCGACTCAAAGACCTGAACGAAGCTAACCGCAAGCTCGATATAGTCGAACTACAGCTGACAAAAACCAACCAGCGCATCGAGGCTCGCCGCCAACACCTCACCCAACAGCAGGATCGGTACAAAGCCATAAAAAAGAGTCGACAAAAGACCCTTACCAAACTAAACCTGCAAGCTGAAGAGAGCAGCGGACGCATAAACAGGCTAAAAACAGAACAGAAAGATCTGCTGCAACTGCTGTCATTTATTATGCCTCTTACTGATACTTCCACCATTGACCAGCCCTTCAACAAAGCGCGGGGCAAGCTCCGCTGGCCGCTCAAGGGTAAAATCCAGCACTTCTATGGAGAGCAGCGGGAAGATACCCGCCTGACCTGGAACGGCATATTTATTCAAGCACTGGCCGGTACTCCGGTGACAGCGCCCTATCATGGTCGCGTTGTTTTTTCAGATTGGATGAAAAGTTATGGCCAGCTACTCATCATTGATCACGGTAATGGCTACATGACCCTCTACGCCCACAATCAAGAACTATTAAAAACGGAAGGTGATTGGGTGCTACCCGGCGAACAAATTGCCCTGACAGGCGACAGTGGAGGTCAATCACAAGCAGGACTCTATTTTGAAATCCGCCATGAAGGCAGACCCTCGGACCCTTCTGCGTGGCTGGTAGCCTCCAGTTAAATCCTCGGGATATACTGAACCCACAACCTAAAACGCCTTACAGGATTCGTTTTCAGCAGGAGCATTTCATGGCCATCCGCCCGACATCTCTATTCTGCACCGTGATGGCATCCTTTGCCCTTGCCCCCTGCAGCCAATCGATTTTGGCAGAAAGTACAGCGAGTACAGCGAGTACAGAGACAACCCAGCACATTTCCACCCCCCCCACTCAATACGAGAAGGGACCTTTGCCTCTGGACGACCTGCGCGCCTTCACTGAGGTTCTTCAGCGTATCAAGAGCTCTTATGTCGAACCCATCGACGACAAAAGTCTGCTGGAAAACGCCATTCGCGGCATGCTCGATAACCTCGACCCCCATTCCGCCTACCTCAAGAAAGAAGACTACAAAGATCTTGAAGAGAGCACCTCTGGCGAATTTGGCGGACTGGGTATCGAAGTAAGTGGTGAAGATGGTCTGATCAAAGTGATCACCCCCATCGACGGCACACCCGCGCACAGTGCCGGCATCAAAGCGGGAGACCTGATTATTGAATTAAACGACACACCCATTCGAGGGCTGGGTCTGAAAAAGTCGGTTGAACTGATGCGAGGCCCAGCCGGCGAACCTATCACCCTGACCATCATTCGAGAAGATGCTCCCGGCCCATTGGAAATCACCGTTGTTCGAGAGATTATCAAGGTCAACAGCGTTCGCCACCTGATGCTGGAAAAAGGGCTAGGCTACATTCGCATCAGCCAGTTCCAGGTCGATACCGGCAAAGAGGTCCAGAGTGCGCTCAACGAAATGCGTAACAAGGATAAACTCAACGGTGTGATTCTTGACTTGCGGAATAATCCCGGAGGCGTTTTACAAGCGGCGGTGGAAGTCTCTGACCTATTTCTGAAGAATGGGCTGATCGTTTACACCAAGGGTCGTATAACCAACTCCAATTACAATTACAATGCCACTAAAAACGATCCATCCCTTGGTGTACCGCTAGTGGTTATGATCAATGGCGGCTCGGCTTCGGCCTCGGAGATTGTCGCCGGAGCCCTGCAAGACCATCGCCGTGGCATCGTCGTTGGTACCAAAAGTTTTGGCAAGGGTTCGGTTCAAACAGTGCTTCCCCTCAGTACCGATAGTGAACGGGGACTGAAATTGACCACCGCCCTCTATTACACCCCCAACGGTCGCTCTATTCAGGCCGAAGGTATCGTTCCGGATATCACCGTTGACAACATCAGCATAACCCTGGTCAAAGAGAGTGGCGGCTACCGGGAGGCCAATCTTCAAAACCATCTGGATAATAGCGCTGGGGAGGCCACGTCCAAAAATGATAATAAAGGCGCTGATAACGATCTCGACAATAGCCCGGCAGTGACCGATTACCAGCTGCACCAGGCATTGAACATCCTTAAGAGT
This sequence comes from uncultured Oceanospirillales bacterium, assembly GCA_947040555.1. Classification (GTDB taxonomy): domain Bacteria; phylum Pseudomonadota; class Gammaproteobacteria; order Pseudomonadales; family Endozoicomonadaceae; genus Sansalvadorimonas. The sequence continues at coordinate 26,454 of CAMRBW010000029.1, forward strand.
CTGCACCTGTATAATCAGCAGTTTGGCATTGGGCAGAATATGGCTACGCCACCAGACACGATAAAGCCGCAATAATACGGAAGAGCGTTCTATGCTGAAAACTGGGGAACTCTTTTCAGGGATGAAGCATGCGTTGCCAGGGATGCAAAAAACCTGTAATCGGACAATACATTCGTTACAAGGGCCAGCCCTGGCATCCGGCCTGTTTCCGGAAAGCCTTTGTCCCCAACTGTATTGTCTGCCAAAAACCACTGACCAGCCGTTACCTGCAGGACTACTGGGGTAATCGTTACTGTATCAGCCATCAACATTACGCCACCTGTACCAGTTGCAGCCGCATTGTCTGCGGCCCTGTTACAGGTGGCGGAATGCGCTTCCCTGATGGTCTGACCATCTGCAACCTCTGCACAACCACCGGCGTAACCACAAACAATCGTGCAGCGCAGCTGGGCATTGAGATGCGGGTAACTCTCAAGACATTGGGGCTCAACCTGTTTCAGGCCAACACCCCCATCCGCCTGGCGGACCGGGATCAACTGCACCGAAATAGCCGACACGATAATCACGATGAACACCCACTGCTGGGGCTGGCTATCTGGAGCACATCTTACGCCGGCAAACGTATTGTTGGACGACAGTTTGAAAAAATACTGGTGCAGTCCAATCTGCCGGAAAACCACTTTCGCACAGTCGTTATTCACGAACTGACCCATGCCTGGTTTTTCTATAACAATCCAAAGGGCATTCCGCTGCCACTGCAGGTCGAAGAGGGTATCTGTGTACTGGTCGAATACCTTTGGCTGAAAACACAGAACACAGACGACGCCCGCTATCGAATGAAAATCATTGAGGCTTGCGAAGACTCAATATACGGCGGAGGTTTCCAGAAGGCACTGACAGCCAAACGCTACCTCAAACTCAGCTCCCTCTGTCGTTATGTTTTGGAGAACCAAAAATTTCCATCACGTTTGGCGGCATTTTTTTATGACTGACTTGCCTGCACCGGATGGAACATAATCTGTTAAGGTGACTCATGAAACGCCATTGCCATTATAATTCGCACACATCAGGATCGCTCTTATGTCCGACAGCCACCCTCTTCTTCTTTACATCCACGGATTCAACAGCTCGCCCCAATCCCGTAAATGTATCGAGCTGGGTGAATATCTCACGCAGAAGAGCATTCCTTGCGAATACCGGATACCGGAGCTGGACCAGTGGCCGGGAGAAAATGCCAAAAACCTCTACACCGTCGCCAGTAAAGCACTGAAAACCCGCCCCGTATTTATCATCGGTAGCTCGTTAGGAGGCTACTATGGCACATGGCTGATGGAACGATTATTAGAGAGTCAGCCCGCTTTTCCGGTCAAGCTGGTGCTGATCAACCCTGCTGTACGCCCCTACAAACTGTTTCATCGCCATCTTGGCCCTCAAAAAAACCATTACAATGGCAAAGAGTATGAGCTGACCCTGGAGCATATCGAGCAGTTAAAACGTCTGAAAGTACCGATTTTGCACCGCCCCGATAACATTCTGCTGCTGGCACAAACCGGTGATGAAACACTGGATTATCGGGAAGCCGTTGTACGCTATCAGGAGTGTCCCCAGCGCATCGATGAAGGTGGCAATCACAGCTATGAAGGCTTTGTAGAAACCATCCCTGTGATTCTTGGCTTTTTCAGTCCGTTACTGGTGCCGGCCTGAATGTTTAAGTCCGAAAGCTATTTCTTCTTGATTCGGTGCTTCTGAATTATTTTAACTCTGTCGCTAAAAATGCTGATACCGCTTCCTGTCGCCTCTGGCGGGAGGCATTTTTAATGGGGGCCTTAATGGTTCGAGAGCATCGGCAGAAGATGCTGCTCCCGGTTTTAATGATGTTTTCATAACGATGTGTAGACTCCTGTTCGGACCGGCGCCTTTTAGACAGTCATCCATGCCCATTGCCCCCTCATTACTTGCTATTGTTAGTTCTCCTGAGCCCATTGTCCGCAAGGCCATCGCCATGACTACAAACTTTAAGATCCAGCCTCTTGTGTTTTGACGAGCCATTTGAATAAACCCTCCAAGGCGATTTACACTTGAACAGTTAACAATTTATTCGCCATTTTCTGGTCAGCCTACTCCATGAAGAGAACCATGCAGAACGAATACAACGCCGAAGCCATTGAGGTTCTGTCCGGCCTTGACCCGGTGCGCAAGCGCCCTGGCATGTACACCGACACCACCCGCCCCAATCATCTGGCCCAGGAGGTGATTGATAACAGTGTCGATGAAGCGCTGGCCGGGCACGCCACCGAGTTCAAGGTCATTCTGCACCCGGATAACTCTCTTGAGGTCATAGACAACGGCCGTGGTATGCCGGTCGATATTCATCCGCAACACAAGGTTTCCGGTGTTGAGCTGATCCTCACCCGGCTCCATGCCGGCGGTAAGTTCTCCAACAAAAACTATCAGTTTTCTGGAGGTCTGCACGGTGTTGGTATCTCGGTCGTCAATGCCCTCTCTACCAAATTAGACATTCACATTCGTCGTGGTGGCGAGGTGTATCACATTAGCTTTGCCAACGGTTACAAAGCGTCCGAACTAGAAGTGGTCGATACCTGTGGTAAACGCAACACCGGAACCACCGTGCGCTTTTGGCCCAATGCCAGTTATTTTGACTCTTCAAAATTTTCCGTACTTCGCCTGAAACATGTGTTGCGCGCCAAAGCCGTACTCTGCCCCGGCTTGAAGGTGACCTTTCAGGAGGTCGGTGGTGAGACGGAAGTGTGGTACTACCAGGATGGCCTGCGAGACTATCTGGAAGGTGCCGTACGTGGTTATGAACTGCTACCGTCGGAAGCTTTTACTGGTGATATCAGCGGTGAACAAGAGGCGGTAGACTGGGCCGTCATCTGGCTGCCGGAGGGCGGTGAGCTGATTACCGAATCCTACGTCAACCTGATCCCTACCGCCCAGGGTGGTACCCATGTCAACGGTTTCCGTACCGGTCTGCTGGAAGCGATGCGGGAGTTCTGCGAATTCCGCAGCCTGTTACCTCGCGGTGTAAAGCTGGCTCCTGATGATATCTGGGAACGCTGCGCCTATGTGCTCTCCACCAAACTGGCAGACCCACAGTTCTCTGGCCAGACCAAAGAACGGCTCTCTTCCCGCGAATGCGCTGCGTTTGTCTCCGGTGTAGTAAAAGACTCTTTCAGTTTATGGTTGAACCAACACACCGATATGGCTGAAGCCCTTGCCGACCTGTGCATATCAACGGCACAACGTCGTATGCGTAAGTCGAAAAAGGTGATCCGCAAGAAGATCACCCAGGGGCCTGCTCTGCCTGGTAAACTGGCCGACTGCACCAGTCAGGATCTCAACCTGACCGAAATTTTCCTTGTGGAAGGTGATTCCGCCGGCGGTTCCGCCAAACAGGCACGGGATCGGGCCCATCAGGCGATCATGCCCCTGCGCGGCAAGATCCTGAACACCTGGGAGGTAGACTCCTCCGAAGTTCTGGCCTCACAGGAGATACACGACATCTCCGTAGCATTGGGTGTCGATCCCGGTTCTGATGATCTGGGAGGGCTACGCTACGGCAAGGTCTGCATCCTCGCTGATGCCGACTCCGACGGTCTGCACATCGCCACCCTGCTCTGTGCCCTGTTTGTTCAGCATTTTCCTGCTCTGGTAAAAGAGGGTCACATCTACGTCGCCATGCCACCGCTGTACCGGATCGATATCGGCAAAGAGGTGTTTTACGCCCTCGATGAAAGTGAAAAGAACGGCATCCTCGATCGCATCAAGGCAGAAAAGAAAAAGGGCAAGGTTAACGTACAGCGTTTCAAAGGTCTGGGTGAGATGAACCCACTTCAGCTTCGGGAAACGACTATGTCGGCAGACACTCGTCGCTTAATCCAGCTCACCATTGAAGATGCGCTTATTACACGTCAGACGCTTGATATGCTGCTGGCAAAAAAGCGGGCTGGGGATAGGAAGGAGTGGTTGGAGAGTAAGGGGAATTTGGTGGAGATTGGTTGATGGTGATTTTTTAAGTAAAGATTGTCATTTTTTAAATGTAGTGTGTCATAAAA